>JAAUSV010000185.1 GCA_012032525.1 Leptolyngbyaceae cyanobacterium SL_7_1 | reverse complement strand
CTACGAATACGTGGGAGACCAACGAGTCGTGGATGTCCACATTGGGCAGATCCGTAAGAAGATCGAAGTTGACACCTCCCAACCCGCCCTAATTCAAACCGTGCGTGGGGTGGGCTATAAGTTTGAAGCGCCTAGCCTGCAAGCTGTTGAAAGTAGCCATTACGAGGGCGAATGAAAGGCGATCGTTCCAAACTGATTAGCTTCTATTGACTTCTATTTCACCGACTTAAAATTTGTGAGTGCCGAGACAATCGCTCAGCACTCATGACTTTTACACAAACATCGATCTGCCAACCCAGATGTCAGTGGGTGGGTGAACTTAGCCCCTAAGCTGCCCAGTTGCTAGCAACAACCTCTGCTAGATCGACCACCCGCTGGCTGTAACCCCATTCGTTGTCGTACCACGCTACCACCTTGAGGAGGTCTCCTCCCATTACCATGGTTAGCTCAGCGTCAACAATCGAGGAAGCATCGGTTCCCCGATAGTCAGAGGACACGAGGGGAAGATCGCTATAAGCCAAAATTCCTTTCATTGGTCCTTCAGCCGCTGCTTTGAGGGCTTCGTTGACTTGCTCGGCAATTACCGAGTTCTCAACTTGAACCACCAAATCAACAATGGATACGTTGGGGGTCGGCACCCGCAGCGCGATTCCATTGAGCTTGCCACTGAGGGCAGGCAGGACCAGCGCAACTGCTTTCGCAGCTCCGGTGGTGGTGGGAACAATATTGACAGCGGCTGCCCGCGCCCGACGGACATCTCGATGGCTAGCATCTAGTAGGCGTTGGTCGCCAGTGTAGCTGTGGGTGGTGGTCATCGTGCCTTTGACGATTCCAAAGCTTTCATGGATGACCTTGGCGATCGGAGCAAGGCAGTTTGTGGTGCAACTGGCATTACTGATAATGGTGTGTTTATTGTGGTCGTAGTCTTTTTCGTTGACCCCCACCACAAACGTCCCGTCATCACCCTTGCCCGGTGCTGTGATCAATACCTTCTTTGCTCCGGCTTCTAAATGCTTTGACGCACCTTCACGGCTAGTAAAAACGCCAGTAGACTCGATAATCAAATCGATGTCCCACGCTGACCAGGGCAAATTGAGGGGATTTCGATCAGAGACACACTTGACGGGCTTGCCATTGACAATAATCGTGTCCTCGGTGGCGCGAATATCAGCGTCCAGTTTTCCCAACATGGAGTCATATCTCAGCAAATGAGCATTTGTCTTTGGGTCGGAGGTGTCATTGATTCCGACTAGCTCAATTCCGCTGTTTTCTCGACCCAACCAGCATCGTAAGAAGTTGCGCCCAATGCGCCCAAACCCATTAATTGCGACTCTAATCACTGCGTCTTGCCCTCTGTATGTCAAAGAATGTAGCTAAGCCTCCCAGCCATCCCTGGCTATTGCTCAGTGAGTGAGTCAATAATCCCTACGGATAGCTTCTAATGGACAGATCATACATGTAGGGAGTTCACTACTCAAGAGTGAATCGGAAGGCAACTGGGAAGCTGTGCTAGATCGCTCAACAGAATTACACACCGTCAGCCGTTGGCGTAGGCAAGGGATCGGCAGAAATGTAAAGTTTCTTTTCAATGATGTAGGTTCGCACTGCCTCTGGAACGAGATAGCGAATGGAACGGCGATCGCCGCAATAGGCACGAATCAGACTAGAAGAAATTTCCAGCAATGGCATCGATAGCCCTTGCCACCGAATGACAATGGATTGCTCGGCAAGCCGCTCTGCTACGTTTTGACCATAGGTTTGACAGTAGTCCTGGACGTTCTCAAACGTGCCTTTGAGTTCTGGAGGCACTGCTCGCGGTGCCACCAACCACTGGCATTCTTCAACCCATTCATGACGGCGATACCAGTGTGGCACCGATCGAAAAGCATCTAGTCCAATAATCCAGTACCACTCGTTGCCCCCATTCTTCGCCTTGAAATAGCGCAAGGTATCGATCGCATAGGACGGTGCGGAGGTGGAAGGTAGGGTGGCAATGGCAAACTGAGGATGGTCGGCGATCGCCCGTGTCACCATTTCTAACCGTTGGGACAAATCGAGCACATCCTGGGGTGAGCGATAGCTAGGATGGGCGGTTGGCACCCAAAACACCCGATCGAGTCCAGCTTGGGCGATCGCTGTTTCTGCAACGAGCAAGTGTCCCCAGTGAACTGGATTAAATGTTCCACCAAAAATCGCCAAACGTTGCATGATATCCTCCAGATCACTATTAGGTGCAGATAGGTGCAGAATGTAGCGATCGTTATGGGATATCACGTTTGAGGCATCACTCCAGCAATGGGGAGCTTGAGGATTTTGAGGACTACTTCCCCTAACTACTGAAATGATTTTTTATAAAATTCTTATAAAAAATCAGTATTTTCCTTCGCAACGGATAGCTAAATGAGTCGTCTGATCAAACGGGTCATTTATTGATAGAGGAATATTTGTAGAGCATAAACTTCCCGGATTTGGCAAAACTTTGCCGTAATTAGGAGGATCGTATCGCTACAAAGCAATTCTTGCTATGATATCGCGTGATATTGGTGTGGTGTGGTGTTTGAGGAGCTAAAATGGTAAATTCTGTTGACTTAGGCGGGAGACCGTTTCACTTCATTGGCGTTGGTGGAATTGGTATGTCGGCTCTCGCGTCCATTCTTGCAAGACGGGGCTTCCCCGTTTCTGGTTCAGACCTCTATCTGAATCATATCACTCACCGTTTGCAAGCAGAGGGAGTTCACATCTTCCTAGGGCAGGAAGCGGAGAACTTCAACTATTATTTATCGGCGATCGAGCTTGAGCCTGCGTTATCCTCAGCCGTTGGGGCAACGATTACCGCTCCAACTAACTCGCCCAGTCTCTGGCAAGAGCAAGCAACCCTCGATCGACGCCTTCCCCAAGTGATCTGCTCAACCGCGATTCCATCTGCCAATCCGGAGTACCGCATGGCGTTGGAGCTAGGCTGTCCGATTTTCCATCGCTCCGATCTATTGGCGGCGTTGATGCAGGATTACCGCAGCATTGCGGTCGCAGGGACACACGGCAAAACCACCACCAGCAGCATGATTGGCTATCTGCTCCTGCAAGCAGGACTTGATCCAACGATTGTAGTTGGGGGAGAAGTAGCCGCTTGGAAAGGCAATGCCCGCCTTGGACAAAGTCCCTATCTTGTAGCTGAAGCCGATGAATCAGATGGCTCACTGGTCAAGCTAGTTGCCGAGATTGGCATCATCACCAACATTGAGCTGGATCACCCCGATCACTACAGTACGCTTGAACAGGTGGTTGACACCTTTACCACCTTTGCTCAGCAGTGCACGATTTTAGTTGGGTGCATTGACTGTCCAATCGTTCTCCAGCTCAATCCAACAATTACCTATAGCCTGGAGCCAGTTTCTAACGCAGATTACACTGTCACAGAACCAACGTATAGAGCAACCGGGACAAGTGCGCTAGTTTGGGAACGAGGCACCTGTTTGGGGAAGTTAAATTTATCCTTATTGGGTCGGCACAATCTTAGTAATGCGCTGGCTGCCGTTGCTGTTGGGCGATCGCTGGGGTTAGATTTTGCCGAAATTGCGCCCATCCTATCGACCTTTCAGGGCGCACGGCGTCGGTTCGAGCATCGCGGTGAATATAACCGCATTTTATTTATTGACGACTACGCCCACCATCCCAGCGAGATTCAAGCGACCCTATCCGCAGCTCATCTCCAAGTGGGAACTGCCGATCGCCAATTTGATCGCCTGATTGCGGTATTTCAACCCCATCGCTACAGCCGTACTCAGACTTTTCTGTCAGAATTTGCCCAATCCTTTGCCGATGCAGATGTTGTCGTCACCACCGATATCTATGCGGCTGGAGAGCAAAATAGCATAGGGCTAACTGGGGAGCAGGTGGCAGAGGCGATCGCCCTCCACCACCCCCAAGTGGTTTACCAACCAACTCTCAGCGACATTACAACCTATCTAAAGGACACACTCATTCCAGGAGACCTTGTGTTATTTCTGGGAGCAGGGAATCTTAATCGCGTCATTCCTGACCTCACAACGTATTATCAGCAAGGCTACAGCCCTACAGACAGGGTAGGTCAAGCAACCGAGTCATGAAGCCACCCGCTCCTGGTTTCCCTAAACCGACGACGCCAGCCGGTCCGCAACTGGTTTCCGGTAGCCCGTTCTATCGTTTCAAACAATTTGATCAACTTTGCGACAAGCGCAGTGATTGCGTATAGCCCTCTACCCTTGACGTACCATGACTCCCTCCAACTCATCCCCCACCGTTGACCTTGCTCCAGAGTTTGCCCCTACGCCTGTTTCCCTCACCCCCGCCCTCACCAATCCCTTTATTTCTCTAGGAAGCAAAACTGAGCCAATTTCCTTACCCAACTGCCGCTGTGTGATCAAATCCAATGTGCCTCTTGCCCCATTGACCTCCTACCGGGTAGGTGGACTCGCTGAATTTTATAGTGCACCGCGATCGTAGAAGAGTTGCAAGCATGTCATGCGTGGGCAATGGAGCAAGGACTACCGATTACGGTGATTGGAGCGGGTAGCAATCTTTTGATCAGTGATCAGGGGCTTCCCGGTTTAGTCCTATGCACCCGTCATCTACGAGATAGCCAGTTTGATGTCGATCGTGCCCAAATCATTGCAGCATCTGGAGAACCAATTGTTCGCTTGGCTTGGCAAGCAGCGGAGCGGGGATGGAGTGGACTGGAGTGGGCGATCGGCATTCCGGGCACCGTTGGAGGAGTCGTGGTGATGAATGCGGGTGCCCATCAAGGATGCATGGCGGATGTGTTGACACAGACGGAGGTGCTCAATCTGAATGGCGCGATCGAAACCCTCGGTTTACTAGATTTGCAGTACCGCTATCGCTCCTCCAGCTTGCAAGGAAGCGATCGACTGGTAACCCAAGCCACCCTACAACTGCAACCAGGGCATGATCCGACTGCCCTGCTCACCACTACCCGTGCCTATCTAGAGCAGCGCCACACCACCCAACCCTACCACTTGCCGAGTTGTGGCAGTGTGTTCCGCAACCCCAAGCCTTACAAAGCAGGGTGGTTGATTGAGCAAACCGGGCTGAAGGGCTATCAAATTGGAGGGGCACAGGTATCTCACCGCCATGCCAACTTTATTGTCAATTGTGGTGGGGCAACGGCCACCGATGTCTTTGATGTCATACATACCGTGCAGCACCGGGTCAACCAACAATGGTCGATCTGGTTAGAACCAGAGGTAAAAATGCTGGGACAATTTCCCGTTGTTTAAAAATGGTCAATTCCCTAGATGACCCTTATTATGGGGGGGTATTAGTTGATTGGACATTGGGGCGATCGCCGATCTCGCCAAACGAGATCTCCAGCTTGAGCTGTCACCCGCCTCCACCCATTGCCTTCAATTTTGAACTAAAATACTCACCGATTGGTTGCAGTGGATTCAATCACTATCAACACAAAAATTTACAAAGGATGTTATGACACGAGGACAGGGATTTGGCGGTTTTGGGCTTGGCAAAATGAAGGAACTGACTGAAGCCCTCAAAAAGGCTCAGCAAGTGCAAGAGGGTGCCAAGAAGCTGCAAGAAGAATTGGAAGCCATGGAGATCGAGGGTGAGGCGGGAGGCGGACTTGTCAAAGTATGGCTCAGCGGCAACCAAGAACCCCGTCGCATGGAAATTTCTCCTGATGTTTTGGGGGAAGGGGCAGACGTGCTCTCTGACCTAGTCCTCACTGCCATGAAAGACGCCTACAACAAATCCACCGCCACCATGCGCGAGCGGATGGAAGAATTGACGGGTGGGTTGAGCCTACCGGGCATGTAGGAACTATAGGCAACTTCTCTCAAGTAGATTCCCTACAGAGCGATCGCGACAGTGGTTTTACCCATTGCCGCGATCGCTTTGCTTGTATGTAGCAGTCTATTATTTAGAGTCGCTACATGATCCCCGACGACTCATACAAACGCCGCAGAATCGATAAAATCTTGTCGCCGTATTGGGGATCGGCTGACCAGCGCCCACTGAGTTGAGCAATCAACGGGGCGATGCCACGGGTGACAAACGAAAATCGTGGATCAACCTGTCCCTGGGACAACGGCTCCGTACTAGCATAGGCTTTGAGATGCTGAATGTGTGCCCGTACCCCAATGCGAGCACTGGGAAGGATGCTCCTGTCGCTCCTGAGGCGATCGCTCCCAGCCCAGCAAAATTGTTTTGTTCAGGACGAATGGCGCCACCAAATTTCAGAAAGTTGGTTTCTAGACACATTTGGGAGAAGGCAATGTCGTAGTTGATATTTTCATTTCCCCCTTCTTCGCGATATAAGCGGGGTAAATCGGAGAACTGGGCGATCGCCTGCTCATTGTTGTTCTTCAAAAACATTTTCAATTGCATTTCGCTGGTGTTGCCGTGACCCACAATCCGATCGAGTTGCCCCGGACAAATCGTCAACGCAGTCCGCAGAATCACCGTGCGGCTGGTACTGTCCCATGTCACAGCTACATTAAACTCCCGCAGATCAACCGCCCGCACATACACCACATTGCTGTAGTTAATTCGTGCCACATTGGGAGAATTGGACAGATTAACCCCCAACCCATCCACCAAGTCGATGGGGATGTAGGCGTTGCTGTTGACTAAGATACCCTTCTCGCCGTAGGTTCCGCTGTTTAGAGTAATGTCGATCGTGGGATAGGCAGGGCTAGCCGTGTTGTCGATCGCCCGACTCCAAGCAGCCGCACCATCTGCCAAACCCAGAGCAAACTCTCGACGACGATTTTGCAGCAAATTTCGCTCTTGAGGGTTGGTGAGAAACGCCACCTCCAGTTGCAGTGAGGGACTAGCAATTGCCGACAAAAATCAAACTTCCCAACCCCGTTTGTGTATCCGGTTTTGCCCCTCGACTGGGCAGTTCTGGGACACGCCGCAACAGGGCTAACAGCAGTAATTCCCCGTGGGCTTTGCGTTGGTCGTTGTTGGCAATGTAATAGACCGTTGACCCTCGTGTGGCTGGGTCGGTCGAGGAGCCTGTGTGGATTTCTAAGGCTACATCGCTCTGGCGAGAGCGGGCATTGATCCAATTAATGGTTTGCTCTTGACTGAGGTCGTCTGGGACAGCTAACACTTCAAAATTGCGCGATCGCAACTCTGCCACCATCAAATCTCGTAATACGATCATCTCTTGGGCTTCAGTTGTGTTACCCGCGATAGAGCCTGGATCTAAGATGCCATTCTCAAATCCTCCATGTGCTGCCGAAAGAAAAATTCGTCCCATAGATTCTCAGACAACCTAACTCGCTGATCTAGATATGATTGTTGTGCACCACCCAGAATTCTAACTCCAGTTTTGGTTATGAATCGTGGCTAATCGCCTGCTGCGCTACAACATATTGCAGGGCTCTGTTTTCTGTGGTTTCAACGTTAAACTGAGTTATTGAGGTTTACTCAGAGTCACTATGCCCAGAACTCAGCGAAACGATAACTTTATCGATAAAACGTTTACGGTGATGGCAGATATTATTTTAAAAGTGCTGCCCACCAGTAAAAATGCCAAAGAAGCGTTTGCCTATTACCGCGATGGCATGTCAGCTCAAGCAGATGGGGAGTATGCCGAGGCATTAGCAAACTACGAAGAAGCCCTCCGACTCGAAGAGGACGCCTACGATCGCAGCTACATTCTCTACAACATTGGCTTAATCCATACCAGCAATGGAGAGCACGAACGAGCATTAGAAAAATATCAGCAAGCGCTAGAACTCAACCCCCGCATGCCGCAAGCACTCAATAACGTGGCGGTGATTTACCACTACTTGGGAGAGCAAGCCCAAGAAGCAGGCAACACAGAACTGGCAGACAGCCAGTTCGATCAAGCAGCGGACTATTGGGATCGAGCCATCCGGCTTGCCCCCAACAACTACATTGAAGCGCAAAACTGGTTAAAAACCACTGGTCGAGCGAAAGTGGATGCCTTTTTTTAGCAGCCCTTAGCCCTCAGTAGCACGGAAATAGCACCCGCGTTTCAAGTGCCTGTCAAGCTCTACCTGTCAACCTATGCCTATCAAACCATGATTGATCAAGAGCAGGTCCGCAAAGTCGCCCACTTAGCTCGATTGGAGCTGACCCCTGCCGAGGAAGTCCAGTTTACAACTCAGTTAAACGACATCCTGGATTACTTCCAACAACTGAGTGAGTTAGAGACAGATACCGTAGAGCCGACCACAAGAGCGATCGATGTCAGCAATGTTACCCGTCGCGATCAGCGTGAACCGTTTGACGATCGAGAAGAATTGTTAGAGGCGGCTCCCGATCGAGAGGGGGAGTTCTTCAAAGTTCCTCAGATCATGGGTGGTGAATAGTTTTTGCTTTCTTAATCGTGCGGGGGGTGTTAGCCCCGACGCCACGCACTATCAATATATCTACGAAAAGATAAAAAACGACACTCCTGAAAAATGCAAGTAAACTAAGGCTGTAACGGTACAAACGAATCCATCACCGCCTACCGCTATGGATGCTTCTCCTCGCGAATCGGCTGGAGAAATGTCCCCGATTTCTCCAGAAGAAGCCAGATTGGATGCGACTGACCCATATCAATACCCCGCTGAGTCGCTAGCCAAATTGCGACCTCACTATTGGTGGATTTGGACTGGAGCGACATTGCTCTTGACGGGTAGCGTTAGCTTTTGGGCGATCGCCCAATTGTTAGGGCTACCCGATCTGCCCAATTGCTGGATGGTGTCTCCCCGCAGCAAGCCCTCTGTCCGGCTGTATTGCGCCGAGGTGTTTGCCGATCGGGGCACGGTCGATCTATTGGGACGTGCCATCGAGTTAGCCAGCGAACTTCCTGATCCAGCTCTGTCCCCCAGAGGGGATCAGTTAGCGTTGCAGTGGACTGAATCCATGCTGCGGTTGGCGGAGTCAAAATTTCAACAGGGCAATCTAGAAGAAGCCCTCACGATCGCCAGTAAGATCCCCACCACTCGGCAAATTCGATCGCAAGTAAACGCCAAAACCAGCGAGTGGAAAGCAATTTGGGCAAAAGCAGAGGAAATCTACAGCACTACCTTACTGGCAATCGAGGACCGCAATTGGGATACTACCATCAACACCGCTCGCCAGCTATTTCTTGTTGGCAACGAGTTCTGGGCGTCAAGCAAATATCAAGAGCTGATGGAAAAAATGCGGATTGCCAAGGAGGAAAATCAATGGCGACAAAACGTAGCTAGTCCCCGCCCCCTGCCTTCCTCCTCA
>JAAUSV010000184.1 GCA_012032525.1 Leptolyngbyaceae cyanobacterium SL_7_1 | reverse complement strand
CACTTGCCCGTGGGATTGACGAATTCATGATTCCGCCAGCCGATCGGGGTTCGCCGCCGCCACTCGCTCCCTTCAACTTTCCAGGATGATCCCTTTTTGGTTCATGCCCTACGCGATCGCTGTGGCAACACCTACCTGGTGAAGCCCTCCGAGAAAGTCCCGTTGACCATGCAGCGGGTGTTCCAACTAATCGAGCAAACTGGCTTACCAGCAGGGGTTGTGAATTTGGTGCATGGCGGCAAGACAGCGGTGGATGCCATCCTCGACCATCCCACGATTCGAGCCATTAGCTTTGTCGGTTCTAGCCCGGTGGCAAAGTACGTCTATAGTCGAGCCGCCGCCCAAGGAAAACGGGTGCAATGTCAGGGTGGCGCTAAAAATCCCCTGATCATTCTGCCGGACGCCGATCTAGAGAGCACCACCCGCATCACCATGGACAGCGCCTTTGGTTGTGCTGGGCAACGATGCCTTGCCGCCTCCTTGGCAATTACGGTGGGAGACGCCCAAAAGCCGTTTACTGAGGCGATCGCCGACTCTGCCCAAGCTCGACGAGTGGGATTTGGGTTGGAAGACGGCATCCAAATGGGTCCGGTGATCTCCCATCAGAGCCGGGAGCGGATTGAAGGATTGATCAACCAGGGGATTGAGCAGGGAGCCACCGCGCTAATAGACGGGCGTAATCCTACGATCGCAGGGTACGAGCAGGGCAGCTTCATCCGTCCCACCATCCTGCAAAACCTCCGCCCCGACAGCACCCTCGCCACCACAGAAGTGTTTGGTCCGGTGCTGGGGATGCTGCATGTGGAGACGATTGACGAGGCGATCGCCCTAGTTAACCGGAGCCAATGGGGCAACATGGCATGTCTGTTTACTAGCAGTGGCGCGGCAGCTCGAAAATTTCGCTATGAGGCGGAGGCGGGCAATATTGGCATTAACATCGGAGTGGCAGCTCCAATGGCGTTTTTTCCCTTCAGTGGGTGGAAGGAAAGTTTCTATGGAGATTTACACGGGCAGGGACATCACGCGATCGAGTTTTTTACCCAAACCAAAGTTGTGGTGGAACGCTGGCTACACGATTGGTCAAGGAAGTTTTGAGCTTGGCTGGCAAGTTGGGGCGATCGCTATCAATTGCTGGAGGCGGTCAAATCGGGTAAATCCAGCGCTGGATTGCGAGCAAAGAAACCCACAGGCATCAGCTTAAACCCAGTCCGGTGAACGGGCATCACGGGCCAATCCTCTGGGCGTGGCACGTGGGTGACTCCCAAGGTGTACCACACCACCACGTCTTCATTGGCAAGGCTTTGATCGTCCGCCACCCAGGTGGGTAAGCCTTGATTGGGGTTGCTCTGGTTTGGATAATCGCCGCCAGCATACAACTCATTCCCCGCATACTGGGTTGCCCAAAAATGGTGGGTGGCAAAGCCCGATCGCTGCCGCACATTAGCTCCCTCTACCGGGAAGAAATTGGTATTGCCCATTGGCATCAGCATGTACCCCGTAGGTGCCCCCACTGCATTGGTCTGGGTGCTGCTGGCAACCATCCACTCGCGGCTATGTGCCATGCTGAGGTCGCGCACTGCCTCGGCTTCCGTCCGCAGGAGGGTGTTCTCCATGACAAATGTGTTGCCATAGGGATTGTCTTGACCTAGGGGCAGAGCATTGACATTCATCTCCATGACAGAATTGGCGACACCATCCACATCCATATCAAGCCGGAAGTTAAAGAAATGTTGGTGGTTCACACCCAGGATATTTTTTGCCAGCAACCGTCCGGTGGGAGCAGCCTCTGCCTGGATTTCCGCTGCACTGCCTTGAGCAAGGACGATTCCGGTTAGATCGGCTTGCAGTTCTAAGGTGCCGTCCTGGTGGAAAACCCAATTGATGCCATAGTCATAATTGCCGATCGCCGCCGTAATCGTCATCACCAATTCTCGACTGCGCCGCACATCGTTGCGCTCGGTATTGTATTCGTAGTGTTTCCACAAAATGCCATTGTCTCGTTCATAGAGACCCACCACTCCCGGCATGGCATAGGGTTCCCCGGCGCTGTCAGCAAATACAGCATCTAGCAACACGCCATTCTCTGGAACTTCCTTGCCCAACTCCAGGGAGTTTGCCAGCACACCAAAATTGTATTCCCCCACATCAAAGGCATTGCGAAATGCCCAGGTCGGGTCAGGGTCTGCGTAAGGCACCACCATTTCTGACAAGCTAGCTCGATATAGCACGGGGCGTACCGTATCCCCGTCTTTGTAAGTCACTTGGTAGAGGGTCAAGCCCTCACGGGGGTGCATCAGATAGCGAAATGACCAGTTTTGCCAATGGATCTCATTGCCCTCAACCTGGAAACTCGCTCCATCCGGTTGTTGAATCCGCAAGGCTTTGGGCGCGGGGCGCAATCTGCCGATCGCCTGGGCGTCGTAATTCCAGTTTTCCGTGGAGAATGGCACGATCGGGTTGTCAATCAAGCTGCTGAGTTCGCCCGTGTTCAAGTTTACCGTTGCCAATACCCCTTCTACTGGACTGCCGTAATAGTTCCAGCGATCGCCCTTGTAGTAGGTCAACCCCCGACACAGCCGTGCTCCCAGGGCTTTCTCTGACTCCGTCAGATTGCCCGGTGCCCAACACTCCACCTTGACATGGCTAAGATCGCTAATGCCCCGGCGTTGCATCGCCGCCTGCCAGCGGGCATCGTTGGTAATTACCTGCTCTGCCAACTCATAATCTTCAGCCACGAGGGCGGGTTGGACCTCTGGAATCTCCTTCCAGGAACTCAGGGTTTGGCTATTCAAATCCACCACAGCTTCGTAGGTGGTGTTGAGCGATCGATCGTAGACCACCACAAATGCCTGCCGCTGAAACGGTTCCCCTGGCACAACGCTTAACACCGCCTGTTTGTCAGGTTCCTGGAGGGAAATATTGGGAAAGACAATTTCCTCTGACAGAGATGCCTGCTTGACCACCGCTACTGCCGTCCGAATTTCTGCCTCCGTCAAGGGGGCAAGCGGGTGGGTGGGGAAGGGAGACTGGGCAGTGGCGATCGCCACACTCGCCACCACCATATCGCGACTGCGATCGTCACCCCTAGCTGCTCTAGCCATTTGAAGCGCTTAACCATGGGAATCTCCCGCTATGACAGGCAGCCAAAGTATAGCGGCAGTCATGTGCCAACGGTTGTATCTTAGCCATCACTTTGACATTATGATCGCCGCCTTGCAACTGCCAAGCCCGTCAGTAGCAATCCCACGAGGCTGGTTGGTTCAGGGACAGGGGTGGGATCAATCGGTGCATCTGAGACGGTGATTTGTCCGGCTGCCACCTCGCCGTTGTCCCCTACCTCGCCAATATAAACATAGAGCGCTTCCGTCGGGGCGATCGGGCTAAGCAGATTGAATCCCACACTGCCATTGTCTCCCAGACTGACAAACCCAAAGGCATCCGCCCCAGTGGAGGAATTGGCATCAAAGCTGCCCAGGGTGGCGATCGCATTGTCAATACTACTACCCGTTGTACCAAACAAAACCGGATCAGCGGGTGGACGTTGGCTACCAGGGGCAAACACAGTGCCAGAGAGGAAATCGAACCCGCCCAATCCTGGAATTGCATTCACCTCAGTCGCATTGTTCACCAATACCGAACTGAGCTTAATGCCATCGAGATCAAATCCACTAAACGCTCCTGGAGAACCTCCCAAAGCACTGCTGTTGTCTTGAATCAGCAGAGAGTTCAAGTCAAATTCCAGGTTGGACAAATCAGCACGGTATACGGCTGTCCCCGCTGGAGAGCCGCCCGTAATGCCAGTTAGCTTGATGAAATCAATATTCAGTGTTGCGGCAATTGTCTTGGTAGAGCTTAATATGACTCCGCTAGTCACAAACCCGATCGCCAAAACCGCAGACCGTTGAGATAGTTTCATAAGAACAGAGAAGTAGAGGGGCATAGAGCACTTCTCACCCTTCCCCAGCAATTCCGCAAAAATCAAAAATCTTAGTAAACCAGATTTAGAGAAACCCTCTCCCCTTACGCCTGCATCCTTCCCTCAATACCCCGCCAGCTTCCCCTGTCGCTTGGTTTCCCGCTCCGCATAGCGAAACAACAACAACCCTAACGCCAGATAGACAAAGCCATTCACCAAGGCGATCGCCCACAACCCGACATTGAGGGTTTGGTCGCGTGCCATCAAATCCCGCAGCAACCCCGCCCCCGGCACCATCGGCAACAACATGGCAAAAAATTTGAACGATCCCGCCCACGACTCCACGGGCACGGTTAGCAAAAACAAAAACACAAACTGGCAAATTCCCAACAGTTGCTGCACCTGCTTGACCCGCAGGGCGATCGATCCCAAAATAAATGCCAGCCCGTACACCCCCATCAAGATCGAGACAAACGGCAACAACAGCATTGGCGGAAATGCCAACCGAGTTCCTGTCAGCACCATGAGAATTACCAGAATCACCAGATTCAGCGCCACCTGGATTGTCAACCCCGCCAATGCCCGCACCAAAAACACCTTAGGTGCGCCAAACGGAGAAATAAAAATTTGCTCCAACGTTCCCGTCTGCGCCTCCCGCTGCAATCCTCCCGTAATGTCCGCCATAATAAACATCGCCAAACTCCATAGGGCATAGCCAATGATGATCGACTCCATGCGATCGCCAAACTGCACCCCTGGTCCTGCCACATAGCGAGCACTCAAAAACAAACCATAAAAAACGATCGTAGTGACTACGATCGCCGAAATCACCTCGGTGGGATAGCGCAATAGTTGAATCCAACTACGCTTAAATTCAGCGACAAACAAATGGAACATCATTGGCAATTCACTCAAGACGTTGCTGATCTTTCACTCTTCCCTCTTCCCTCTTCTCTCTTTCCTCTTCCCCCTTCCCTCTTCCCCCTGTCAACTTGAGAAAAATCTCAGTCAGATTAGCGTCGTCCTTCTCGATTCTCAATAGAGGCAGAGGCTTGAGAATGTCGAGCAGATCGTAGAGCATCGAGGGGTCGTATAGGTAGACGGTGTTGCCTTCGATCGTCCCCCCCAGCCGCTCGATTTTGCTGTGGCGATCGCCATCCAATGGCACTTCCAGGGCAACACTGTAGGTAGTTCCAGAGAATTGACGGATCAGCTCCTCGGTGGATTCTTCAACAATGATTTCGCCCTGATTGATGATGGCAACGCGATCGGAGAGTTCTTCGGCAATGTCTAGCTGGTGGGTGGTGAGGAGGATGGCGCGTCCCTCTTGAGCAATTTCCCTGATCAAGGCTTTGACATGTTGCGTGGCTTCCACGTCTAATCCCAAGGTGGGTTCATCTAACAACAAAAGGGGTGGATCGTGGATCAAGGCGACGGCGAGCGCCAGTTTTTGCTGCATGCCACGGGACAGGGCTTGGACTACGGTGCGTCGCTTTGACATCAGGTCAAACCGCTCCAACAACGCCAGCCCTCGCTGATGTGCCACCCTGGGACTCAATCCCCGCAACACGCCAAAATAATCAAGGTTTTCCTCCGCACTCAAGCGCCAGTAGAGGTTGCGATTGCCTTCCAACACTGCCCCGATCGATCGCAGGGCGGCGGTGTGGCGGTAGGGATCGCGTCCCAAAATTTCTACGGTGCCGACATCCGGCAACACTAACCCAGCGATCATTTTAATTGTTGTAGTTTTGCCTGCCCCATTGGGTCCGAGAAACGCCAACACTTCACCAGCGGCGATCGCCAAGGACACCTGCTTAACAGCGGCAATCGGTTTACCCTGATAGCGATATGACTTTTGTAACCCTTGTGCGTGCAGAACCAGCATAGCCAAATCCCTGAAACAGGCTTTTCATACTGTAGCTTGCCCGGCTGGAGGATGCAGAGTCGGGGAGCGGAGCACTGGCTGCAAGCTCAGCGCTCACAGCCAATTGCCCCTTTGATTATCTCGATTAACTACCAAAGTCCCCGGATGGCTTCGGGTGCACTGGGTCGGGCAGGAATCACGGGTTGGGGCGATATAGGACGGCGCACGGCGGGTGGGGTCGGTTCAATGGGTCGTGGAGTTTCGATGATTGTTTCTTGCTCCAACTCAAACCGCTCGGTCTCCACCTCCAAAGACCGCTCTACTTGGGCAATCTCCACCGTGGCAACCTCCACCGGGGTATCGGCATCTGCAACATATAGCACCCGATCGCCCTCAGTCACCAGCAGCAAATCGCCTCCCGGACGCACGCCCAATCGGCGTTGTTCGGCTTTGGTCAAGGTCAGCATACGGTAGTCGCCATTGGGCAGTTTCACCCGGACGTTGTCATCCCCAGAGGTGTAGAGCACTTCTGCAACAACGGGCGTGGCGCTGGGTTGGACGATTAGGGGATCGGAACTGGTGGTGATCACGGTGGTGGCATTTGCCGATGGCGATACGACAACCGATGCGATCGCCATCAAAGCCACACTAGAAAAAAGCTGGTGAGATAAAGCCATACTGACACCTCCTAAATAGTGAGCCGTTGCTCAAAAATAATTTCGTCAGGTAGGGCAACCCAAAATGATAAAGCAGCTACTTATCCTAATTTCACAGGAGGAGGCATTGAGTAAGTAAAATTACGCAAAAGCCAAGCACTTAGGCGAAAATTGACGAAATGCTTACAAAGCAGCCGACAACGAAACGCCGACAACGAAACAGGGAGTGGGGTTGATCCCCACTCCCTGCAAATCAATCAGTTTTAATTAAAAGAATTACCACAGTCCACGGATTGGTTCGCTAGCGGGCTGGGCAGCCGGGGTAGGAGCGGCAGCAGGACGGGTTGTGGGTTGAGGTTGCTGGGTCACTGGGCGAGGAGCCGGAGCGGGAGCCGCCGGAGCCGGAGCAGTTACGGTAGTTTGGGTGGTAGTCACCGTAGTTTGGCTGCTTTCCACATTGGTTTCAGTGCTGGTTGGCTCCATCGTGTCCGTCATCATCATCGATTCGCGGGTGTCGGGGTCAAGAATATCAACCACCCGATCGCCTGCCATGACTAGGATAATGTCGTCTCCGGGCTGGGCTGAGCCAGAGGGCAACTGACCACTAAGGGTGACCAGGCGCACACCATCGGGGGTAGAAACGCGCAGGGTATTGCCCCCTTCCATTTGGCTGAGCACCTCAGCGGGGATTTCAGTCCGCTCGGCTGCCATCATGTCCATCATCGACTCACGGCTATTGGGGTCAAGAATATCAACCACCCGATCGCCTACCATCACTAGGATAATGTCGTCTCCGGGCTGGGCTGAGCCAGAGGGCAACTGACCACTAAGGGTGACTAGGCGCACACCATCGGGGGTAGAAACGCGCAGGGTATTGCCCCCTTCCATTTGGCTGAGCACCTCAGCGGGGATTTCAGTCCGCTCGGCTGCCATCATATCCATCATCGACTCACGGCTATTGGGGTCAAGAATATCAACCACCCGATCGCCTGCCATCACCAAAATTACTTCGTCTCCCGGTTGCAAGGAACCGGAGGGCAATTCACCGCTGACAGTAACTAGGCGAGTTTCACCACTATCAGTCACCACACGTAGAGAATCGCCACCCTCCATCATGGTCAGGATGCGTGCACGAACTTCCATTGTGCCTGTGGACGATTGAGCGATCTCGGTGCCGTTCATAATTTCTGCACTGGGAAGAGCGATCGCAGCAGGGGCAATGCTAAGACCAGCGGCAATGGCAACGGCTGCCAAAAAATTACTCTTTAGGGACATAATCTCATCTCCTAGTCAACGTTTTTGTGTTCTAAACCTAGCTACACGTTCGCTACGCCAATGTGGACGAATATATCAACCCTTTATGAATCTAAGCTTAATAGAGGTGGAGTTTTTCCGCTTCGTAAAGATTAGACGTGTAGCTCAAAGGAACGTAATAAAAAAGCTGAGTAAGGATAACTTTGGAAGCGCGGATCGCTCACTAAAGTTATCCTTTGACATCAACTTCCTAATCTACCACAATCCACGAATTGGTTCATTGGTAGATTGGGGAGTTGACGTTGCCGGAGCAGGACGGGTGCTGGGCTGGGGCGACTGAGTCACCTGGGGACGGTTGGCAGGAGCAGGAGTCGCAGAGGGTTGAGTCCGGGTCACACCAGTCTGGGTACGGTTGGTATTGGGATCATTGCTAATATCTGCGGAATCCACTGGGGTATTTGGCTGATCCCGACTCGTTTCAGGTTGGGGAGTTGCGGAACCAGAGGAGGGCGTAGTGCCGCTTGTGGGCGTACCATTCACGGGTTCGCTGATGTCTCTAGAATCCACCGGGGTGTTGGGTTCATCTCGGCTAGTTTCGGGCTGGATGTCTGGAGAATCCATGCTGGAATCTGGGGATTCCATGGAATTGTTCATCATCATCGATCGGCTAGTGTCGGGGTCAAGAATATCAACCACCCGATCGCCCGCCATCACCAAAACAATTTCGTCGCCAGGCTGCAACGAACCGGAGGGTAGCTCACCACTCACAGTGATAAGACGAGTTTCACCAGAATCAGTCACGACTCGAAGAGAGTTGCCATCTTCCATCATCGTCAAGACCCGTGCACGCACCTGCATGCTTCCTTCGGTCGTCTGTGCCATCTCGGTGCCACTGGTGGATTGCATGTCTGGTAGGGCGATCGCAGCGGGGGCAACACTCAGACCAGATGCAATGGCGATCGCGGCTAGATAGTTATTGAAGGACATCAATTTCATCTCCTATTTAATGTGAGCTGTGTTGCCACACCTAAATACAATTTCCGTATTGCCCTGGTTACACAAACCGAGCGGGGGCTTGCCTTAGGAGAATTTGATCTAGAGGGTGCTAGGGGCGTCGCATTCACCATTGTCTAAGACAGTTACGGAACTTTGAATTCAAGAGCAACATTATGAAGGACATCGCACGATCAATTAAGTAAAATGAACTTTTATGCGATACCTTTAGGAGTGTGGCTCAAAGAATTGGGGTAATGCTTCTATCTTTGGTGAGAGCTTTATCGTTGGAAGACGAATGTGAAATTTCTTGAGATGAAACGAAAATTCCTAACAGATTGGTTTCGCCTAATTGGAATTGCAACAACACTAGCGATCGGTGTCGTCCCATTAGCCGTTTCAGGTGTTTCTGCTTCATCAATGGGGAAAAAATCGAATTTAAATCAGCTAAAAAATAGCGATTTAACCCAGGAAGAAATTAAATCTGATACTGAATTTTCTCCCCAAGCATTCTTATTTGAAACGTCACGATTGCTCACCTCACCTCGATCGAGTTGCCCCCTTTAACGTAGATCTAGAAGCCTTTTTACCCGCTCCCGACCTGACTGTTGAGATTCA
>JAAUSV010000183.1 GCA_012032525.1 Leptolyngbyaceae cyanobacterium SL_7_1 | reverse complement strand
GGGCGGGTTGATGGACGGGGAGAAGCACTGCCACCATAGATGGTTGCCGCTTGGCAATCGGACAAGATTTCCACTGGTAAACCAGTACTGGAACGGGGAGCCAATCGATTAGTAGATGCACACGGGAAACTGCAATCCAAGCTGGCTTGAGAAGAAACAGTTGGATGAGTGATGGGGGCAAACGATGATCGCATAGGATTCAACCAAAGAAGTGAACATTCAAAGGTAGGAAAGGAGTTGGGCGATCGAACTTAAAACAAAATCGTCATCCCAGGGAAGGCACTAGGGGAGGATCTAACCGTGGAGAATGCTTGTCGCTTGATAAATACTTAAAGCAGTTATCTCTGGCTCTGGGGGGATGGGGATGAACTAGGTCACGTCGGTTTGAACTGCTTGAAGGTATCCGAATCCGCACTCTCCAAGGCACGTCTGATGCAAAAAAGGATGGGGGTTCAACCAAGGAACTAAATAGACCTCCGTAAATAATGCTAGTTTTGATACATTTTTTGCAATGCCAAATTGGCAGTTTTCTAGAATCATTGATCCATTTCTTCACATAGGCAGCCTCCCATGGCTTGGGTTAGTGGGGCGCTCTAGCCGAGGTTATAGATCGAGTTGTTGCTGCGCCAGATGGTAGTAGAGTCCTTGGGAGGTCATTAGGGCTTCGTGGTTGCCCTGTTCCACAATCACGCCGCGATCGAGCACCAAAATGGTGTCGGCATGGCGCACTGTTGAAAGTCGATGGGCGATCACAAAGGTGGTGCGATTGCGGCGAATTTGGCTCAAGTTGCGTTGAAAACGCCGCTCAGATTCGGTGTCCAGGGAACTGGTGGCTTCATCCAGGATGAGAATACTGGGATTGCCGAGCAATGCCCGGGCGATGGCAATTCGCTGTCGTTGCCCGCCCGATAGCGAGGAGCCACGTTCCCCCACCTTGGTGCTGTAGCCCAACGGCAAGGTTTGGATGAAGCTGTGGGCTTCCGCTAGCTTGGCAGCTTCCACCGCCTCTTCCAGGGTAAATTCGGGGCGATAGAGCGTGATGTTTTCTAAGATGGTGCCAGAGAAGAGGAAACACTCCTGGGGCACGACCCCCAGTTGCGATCGCAGCGAGGGCGGCGACACATGGCGAATATCGTAGCCATCGATCATCACTCGCCCCCGGCTGGGCGGATATAACCCCTCTAAAAGTTTGACTAGGGTTGTTTTGCCAGAGCCACTGCGACCGACGATCGCCACCGTTTGTCCAGGTTGTACATCAAACGAAATATTTTGCAGGATGTTTTGATCCTCATCCTCGCTGTAGCGGAAGGTGACATCCTCAAACTGCACCTCGCCACGCAGTGAGGGCAACATCAACAGGGCGTGGTGCAGGGGTTCTTCCGGTTCGGTCTCAAACACGTCATTTAGGCGCTCCACCGAGATCAGCACCTCTTGCAGCTCATCCCACAGCCCCGCTAGGGCAAGCACCGGGCTGACGACATACCCGATCATCATATTGAAGGCGACAAACTGCCCAATGGTGAGTTGATCTTGAATCACCAAGGTGGCTCCATACCAGAGCAGCACCGTGCCACCAATGGAGTGAATTAGACCACTCGCCGCCTGCAACCGGATCGCCAGTTTCTGACCTCGAAACTGGGAATTAATTTGCTGCGTCAATCGGTCTTCCCAGCGCCAGCGACTCTCTTTTTCCGCCGCTACCGATTTGATCGTAGAAATCCCGGTTAACAGTTCCACCAACACCGAGTTTTGGTCGGCGGCATCCTTAAAAATTTCCCGTGAAACCTGCCGCAGGAATGGGGTTGCCCCCAGCGCCAATAGGATAATGGGAACGATCAATACCAAAACCAGCAGGGTCAGCTTCCAGTTGTAGTAGAGCATCAATCCCAGGTAAACAAATCCAGTCAAAAAGTTCAGCCAGGCAAGCACAACCTGCTGAATTAGAAATCGTTGGATTTTTTGGTTTTCCTGAACCCGCGTGATGATGTCTCCCACCCGACGGGATTCAAAAAACTTTAGTGGCAACGTCAGCGTGTAGTTGATGAAACCACTGATCAGCGTCAAATCGAGCCGATTGGAGAAATAGCAGAGCAAATACTGACGCACTGAGGAGAGGACGATCCCCCAAATCCCAAACAACAGCAACCCAGCGGTAAAGGCATTTAGCGTTGTTAGGCTTTTTTGCACAACAACCTTGTCTAGAATGATCTGGGTAAACAGGGGGGTGACTAGCCCAAATACCTGGATCAACACCGAGAATAAAATGATTTGCAGCGCGATCGAGCGGTAGGGCAACAACGCCCCCAGATAACGCCCCAGCGATCCCTGCTTAATCTCTGTGGCTTGGAGTTGGGCGGTGGGATCAAGCAGCAAGCCATAGCCCGTCCAGTGGGTTTGAAACTCCTGTTTGGAGAGGGTGCGTCGTCCGATCGCCGGGTCTGCCATGATCACCCGTGATCCCGTCACCCGATAGACCACAACGTAGTGATCTCCTTGCCAGTGTGCAATCCAGGGATTAGATTGTTCTGCCATGCGGTTAAAGCTGGCGCGTACTGGGCGGGCATAAAATCCCAGGCTTTCTGCGGCTCTGGTCAATCCTTTGAGGGACGTGCCAGAGCGTCCGACATTGGCTCGTTCTCGCAGGACGTGAATGGGAAAATGCTTTCCCCAATAGCGAGAAACCATTGCCAAGCATGCCGCTCCACAATCGGAGGAACTTTGCTGCTCAACCCAGGGATACCGATTGAGGAAATTGAGCAGGTGCCGCCGGATTGGTTTAGGGAAGGCAACGGATTGCGGCTCAGTTGGAGACGGGGACGGAGACGGGCGAGTTGGCGGCGTGGCAGCCCGAATTGGTTGGGTGGGAAACGGTTGATAGATGACTCTGCCCCGCGATCGCCTTCTGGGCACAACCGTTCCCTTTGGTAACTCCGTGTCCGCAGCGGTAGAAAGGGCAGCGCCGTTGGCAGCGGCGGATTCCGCACTAGGAGATAGGGCGTTGAGGTGCAGCGATTGCTCAGGAGGCAGTTGATAGACGAGCAAATCAGTCTGAGCCACCCAATCGGTAGGCGTGGGGTCAGGGTATCCCCAACCACTCCCCAGTTGCGGCGGCGTTGTCCCAGCGACCGTGCCGTGCCTCAGCCAAAAGTGTCCAGCCCGTTCAGGAGTAGCGTCTGCTAAGCGAGTCGCTGCTGGGAGCCGCTGTTCGACTAAGTGGGGCAGCAAAGCATGCAGAGGATGGCTAGCCGATCGCCATGCCACCATACTACGAAAGAAAATCAAGCGTTCCCGTTGCTGAATTTGGGTGGACAAATGCGATCGCAACGCCGGAAACTGCTCCAACAACCGGGTTAGATCGGCAACGGGGAGCCGAGCAATTTGCACAGGACTGGCGGCTACAGCCCGATAGGGCAGGGGCGCATCCCTCAACAGATGGTCGGCTCCAAAGGTTTCTCCAGCCTCCACCAGCAGAGCCGTCACATCTCGTTGGCGCTGGGGACTAAAGCAGAGCAATCGTACCCGTCCTTGACAAATCAAATATAGATCTGAAGGAATGTAGTGATTGTGACCATAGGAGTGTTCTAAGTCCGTTATAATCGTTGTACAAAAGGGTTTAACCGCAATTTCATCCCCCAGTCGAAAGTTGCGAATCTCCAGAGCTTGCACGATGGCTAAGCCAACGCCAGGATCAGTTATTTTGCAGTAGCCAGCAGATTAGCTACTGATTGATCAGCTTCGGTGGCGACCGGGGAATAGAAGCCCAGATCGCTTTTCTCGTCGCTAAGGCTGCTATTCATTTTTAAAGCTCCCTTGATCTTAAGGTTGCGTTGCCTTTTTGCGAAGTCTATGAGACTAAACCCATGGAACTAGCCGACAAGCGATCGCCATCAGCAGGAATGGCGACTGGTTTACAGGGATCATTATTGGGGAAACACGAGCCTATGATTCATTCACCTTAGTGGAACTTGATTCCACTGAGAAGGTGCAACTACAAACACACACTTTGCGAATGAAACTAAACGAAAGCTTGCCAGTTTGCACAGCTTGCGTAACCAAATCTAGCCTCCATCAAGGGCTTCTATCAGATTAGGGATACACTACACAACTTACACTATACGACTTAAAGTTATACGTATTCTCAAACATCTAGCATTAGCAGTCTTGATAGCTACCGATCGAGAGCAGCAGATACTACAAATATGCACAACTTTCCAATACTATCCCATAGGGGGAGGAAAATGACTTGTTTCTCAAACTACTTTCTCAAGCTACGTGATTAAATTATTTGAGGCTGGGCTGGACAAGGAAAATCATATATTGTTTCATCGATCGGTTTAGACAGCTCTTAAAACATAAAAATTATTAAGAACAGTCAAAAACACTTGATTCAGACCGCTAGAAGCGTGTTACACAGCTTCAACGTGAATGAAATGTTACACCCTAACCTAGTGGATTTGTAAATGTAGATCAAGTTGCCTCAACAAAACTTGATTCTTCAAATTTAGTTTATTGTACCGACAAAAATAACTGCTCAGACACCACTGAGTGTACAAAAGCGTACATTGGGTGCAGCAGAGGGATGACTACAATGACTTAAAATTAACTCTTGAGATAACGACTTGATTACTGACAAAACTCCTGAAACCCCGAATGCATCGGGGGTTAGTGTTGAGCAAAGCGAAACCCAACCTAAGCTATGCCAGCATTAGGTTTCACCGGATTAAACCAAGCCTACAATCCACCCTAATGCTTATCTTTTTAGCTCTAAACACGCTGCCCCGAATGTCCGCACAGCTTCTGCAAATTGTTGATGGCGTTCCATTAACCCCATGTGTCCACCTGGAGCCAGTACAACGAGGTCTGCTTGTGGTATTGCTTGACTGATCCGCCAGCGATCGCTAACTAATTCGCCTGCATGCCACTGATAGAGAATGTAGCCTGCACCGCCCAGGAGGGCGATTGTTAGCAAACCAGATAGCCAGCGCAGCAGAAAATCGAGGGGCATGAGCATGGGGCAGTCCGTCCTTTGAGGCAGGTGATACACGTAGAGATTAGGCGCAAGGACAATCCTTGCCTACCCCCCCAGGGTAGAATTGGCGATCGCTCCTCCACAATTTGGTAGCGGTATTCAAGTAATGATTTTGGGTTCTTTAAGCACAAAATCTGGCTGCACCCAGGCATGAGCCAGGGCATGACGACCCTAGAATGGCAACTTAACCGTAAAGCGAGTCCATCCAGCGGCACTTTTTACCTGAATTGTTCCATTTAGTTGCATCACCAGTTGTTTGACAATTGCTAGCCCCAGCCCCATACTGCTTTGCGTCCAGCGATCGCTGTTGGAGATTTGGTAGAACTTATCAAAAATGTGCTCCGCTTCCTCTGCTGAAATCTCAACACCGGAGTTACTCACTCTCAAATAAACTCGGTCTAAAGTCATCTCGGCGCTGACAACGATCGTCTCCCCAAATGGCGTATATTTACACGCATTATGAAGTAACTCGGTGAGGATACGTCTCAAACTGGCTACATTACTTAGCAGGGGTGGCAGATCGGCATCAATCTGGATTTTGAAGGTTTGTTGGCGTTGCTGAGCCCGTTCGATAAATGGGGCTGAAACTTGTCTAATCCAATCCTGTAGAAGAATTAAATCTTCAGTTTTAGGAGTGGATTTGTCTAGTTGTTGTAGGTCAAACAAATTATTTAGCAACGTCATTCCATACTCACATTCATCTCGTAGGATCTGTAAATAGGTCTCACTTCTAAAATCAATTTGTGGCTGATCTAGAGGAACAGAAGACTGCGCAGATTTGATTAAAAGTTGTTCTAGCATCTGGATCGCCATTCGCATGTTAAATAAGGGCGATCGCAACTCGTGGGAAACTGTGTTGAGGAAATCATCCTTATTTCCAGCAGAAGTTTTAAGTCTTCTAGCCGTGTTTGCAATTTAGCCGTCTGCTGTTGGACACAAGCCTCGACTTCCTCTGCCATCGCTTGACTAGATTGCAGGAGATGCTGGATGCGCTGAAGGAGAATAGCTAAGTTGAACGGTTTAGTCAGATAGTCGCTGACTCCCGCTGCAAATGCTTGATCGATTGAGCCAGTGTCATTGAGGCTGGTGAGCATCAGGATGGGGAGAAATCGATTTGGCGAGAGTTGTCTTAGACGCCGACAACAATCAAATCCGTTGAGTTCTGGCATCTGAGCATCTAGCAACACCAAATCTGGAGGGCACCGCCGAAATTCTTCGATCGCCTGGATACCGTTGCTGGCTACCATGACACAGTATCCTTGCCGGATAAGGGTTTGGTAGAGCAGTTCTCGCATGGTGGGGTCGTCGTCTATCACCAAAATTAACGCCAAATTGGATGGTGTGGGGAACGATTCAGGAGGGGGTTTTAGCATGGGGAGGGAGGGGGAGGGAGACTTTTACCCAATCGCATTGACCCTATGGGGAATAGGAGGGGTGAGCGATTGCGTCATATGATTTAGCGGGGGGTTAGGTGTGGGTCAACTGGGTTTCCTACTCCAAGAGTTCAGCAAGTTGGCGTGCCAAGTTGACTGGATCAAATGGCTTGGCGATCGCTTCGACAACCTGTAATTTGCTTAGGATAGATGGCTCGATCAAATTTGCCTTAGCCGTTAATAGCACCACAGGAACTTGTAGGTTGATGACTCGGAGTCGCTCTAGAAAACTCAGTCCATTCATCTCTGGCATCATCAGATCTAAGACAATCAGATCGGGGGGGGACTCTACGGCTTTGGCTAACCCTGCTTCTCCGGAAGCCGCCACTTGGACTGTCCACCCACTCAAACATTCCAAGCAGACTTGCACCACTTCTCGAATATGAGCTTCGTCGTCAATGACTAAAACTCGTTTGGGGCTTGGAGTGGGTGCTGTCATAGATCTATCGATCGTCACGTTCGTTTTAACAAACCGGCTAAGCGGATGTCTGAGAAGTATTGATTGCTTGGATGACGGTTGTTGCTTCTCAGATAACCTCCAATAGGCAGGCTGAGAAGGCGCGACTGAGCTTTTCTCAGACCTGTTGTTGTTCCATAGTTCAACCATAAAGATCAAATCTGGAGAATCGATGAAGAAGTCAAGGAACGGATCAGTTCCATCCCAAGATTGCTGAAATTTGGCTGGCTAGGGTGACTGGATCAAAGGGTTTTGTGATCACCCCAGCAATGCTCAACTCCGCAAACCGTGCCCGATCGTCGGGTTGCACCTTGGCGGTTAGCAAGATCACGGGAATCCGTTGAGTGGTTGGATGGGATTGCAACTGATCTAGGGTTCTAATTCCATCCACATCCGGCATGGAGACATCCAATAGGATGGCATCGGGGGGATGGGTAGCGGCTTTTGCCAGTCCTTCTGCGCCAGACTCAGCCAAACTCACCTGCCATCCCTGAAAAATTTCCAGGCAAGTCTGGACGACCTCTCGAATCCGCTCTTCGTCGTCAATGATTAGGATTTGTTTAGCTGCCATAGGGCATTCTCCGGGGGAACAGGCAGCGTTAAGTAAAAACAACTGCCCTGATTTAAATCGCTCTCAACCCAAATCTTGCCACCGTGCTGCTGCACAATACTCCGGCAAATTGCCAGCCCCAGCCCAGTCCCACCCTTTTGGCGAGAGTCCGAGGCATCCACCTGCTGAAATCGCCCAAAGATGCTCTCTAGCTGGTTGGCGGGAATCCCCCGTCCCTGGTCTCTAACTTGAAACACCACAAACTCTCCCTGTTGTGCCGCCGACAGCGAGACCATTGTCTGGGGTGGGGAAAATTTAATGGCATTGCTCAGCAGATTGGTCAGCGTTTGAATGATGTGATCCGCCGATCCCCAGACTTGGGCAGTGGTGGGGGCGATCGCCAGGGTAATGGTTGCTTTTTGAGCCAGCGATCCCATGACTTCCACCGATCGCTGCATCAACGCATCCGCATTGCAGATTTCCTTGACCAGGCTGACTCTGCCCGATTCTAGTCGTTCTAGATCCAGCGTTTCGTTGACCAATCGGACTAACCGCTCCGTATCGATCGTGGCAATTTCGAGCATCCGCTGTGCCCGTTCTGGATGCTGGTGCAGTGCGCCCGTTGCCAAAATCCCCAGCGACCCGCGAATCGCCGTCAGAGGGGTGCGGAGTTCGTGGCTGATCAGGGAGATAAATTCTCGCTTCATCCGCTCTACTTCCCGACGGGTAGTGATGTCCTGGATTTGGGAGATGAAATAGAGGGGTTGCCCCCGGCGATCGCGCACCAGGGAGACATTTAACTGCACCCACACCGCGTGTCCTTGCTTGTGGAAATACCGTTTCTCCATCTCGTAGTGGCGAATATCGCCGTTGAGCAACTGCTGGACATAGCCGAGATCGGTTTGTAGATCGTCAGGATAGGTAATGGTTTGGAAGCTGGTCTCTAACAGCTCAGGAGCTGAGTAGCCAACAATGTCACTCAATGCCGCATTGACTCGTAGCCATCTGCCACCAAGCCCCACCAGCGCTAAGCCGATCGGGGCGTTGTCAAAGGCACTGCGAAACTGTGCTTCACTTTGCTGCAATGCGGTTTCTGCCCGATCGCGCTCCATCAATTCGGTTTGCAGGCGATCGTTGGCTTTCGATAGGTCTGCGGTGCGGTTGGCAACCCGCTGTTCGAGTTCGGCATTGAGTTGTTTGAGTTCGGCTTCGGCGCGTTTGCGATCGCTGACATCGCGAGTCACCGCCAGCACGTAGGGAGAGGCATCGCCTGGAATCGTCAGCGGCACCGCGTGGGATTCAAGCCAGCGCCGAGTGCCTTTAAGCCCGGTGCCTTCAAATTCTAGGATGCTGGCTTTTCCGGCAACTGCCGCTTTGGTAAACTTCAAAAACTCCTGGCGATGGGCTGGATCAATCAGAGGGAAAATACACTGCCCCAAGGCTTGTTCTATGGTGTCTGCCTCAATGATCGCCAACCCCGCCGCGTTGACCGCCTTCAAAATCCCGTCTGCCGTAATCACTTTGACACAGGCGGGTTCGGCATCCAGGATCGTCCGCAGATATTGTTCGCTATCTCGCAAAGCCAGTTCGGCGCGTTTGCGATCGGTAATATCTTGAAAGAAAATCGTTAACCCCTCCGGGGATGGATAGATCCGGTTCTCAAACCAGCGATCCCAGGGGGGATAGTATTCCTCTAACTGAATCGGGTGTTGCTCGGCAGCGGCTTTGTAGTAGGCGTGGTAAAACGGTTGCCCAATGCCCTCTGGAAACTCGTCCCAGATAGGCTTACCCACCAAATCTGCGGGACGGCGGTTAAACAGTTGTCCGGCGCGTTGGTTGACATAGGTGTAGCGACCATTGGGTATCGAGTTGCCACAAAGGCATCACTAATGCTTTCCAAAATGGCTGTGACTTG
>JAAUSV010000182.1 GCA_012032525.1 Leptolyngbyaceae cyanobacterium SL_7_1 | reverse complement strand
AATTGTTGTTGGGTATTGAGGTAGCGATCTTTCCAATGTTGCACCGCCGTTTCATATTCGTTGGCTTGGCGAGCATGGTGAAAGATGTGCTCCTGCATTTCTACGGCTTCCTGCTCCAACTTGGCAATGCGAATTTGTTGGAGATCCCGTTCGGCTTCAAATTCCTGACAACTTTGTTGCCATCTAGCCAGCGTGCGGGTCTGCTTGGCAAGCTGGGCTGCCAATTCATCTCCTTTAATTTGCGTCAGGGCTAATTCTTTCTGCAACGCCTCGATCGTAGTATTGCGTTGAGCCGCGATCGCCTGGGTACGGCGCAGCACCAGAGTCAGATTTTGCTGATCATCGTTGTTGCATGGCTTGTTGCATAGCTGGATTCTAGCTGGGCTTCCAACTCAGCCAGCTTTTCCTGTTGTTGGTGTAGTTGCTGCTTTAGCCGCACGATCGCCTGTTGCTGCACATTGGCAAAGTCTTCGGTCAGGGCTAACTGGGCTTCTAGGACTTCCTGGTCTTGAACCCGTTCTCGCAGTTCATCTAGACAGGCGAGGGCTTGATCGAGCGCTTGCTCTAGGTAATAAATCCGGTTGACTCGCTGTTGGTTGAGCGATCGAGCTTGTTCCAACTCCACCCACAGAGTGGCGTGATCCCTGGGGGCTGCCTGCAAAATCGATCGCATTACCGATGTCACCTCAGCATCAGGCGGATTTCCCTGCTCCAGTGTTGGGGACGTGTCAGCGACATCGGATTGCGACATTTAGATCTCCCACTGTCTGCAACGGAGGCGTCAAACGGCTAATCGAAATCAATCAAAATCGAAACTCATGCACATCAAAACCATGAACACAGTCTACAAGATCAATTCCCCTCCTAGCCGATTGTGGTCAACTCTTTAAGGTTTGAGGGGTTGATAGGCATATTTAACAAAACGAGAGATGGAGAAACCAATTCCCCACCTCTCAAGGTACTAATTTTGATTAAATTTTTCTGTAGATCACTAGAACCCACTACAAAGTTAGGGCACAGCGTCTTTTATCTCGTAAACCGTTGCTCCCGTTGTATCAACGGCAACCCCAGGAATTTCAATGATGGGATGATCGAGGGCAATCATCAGGACATCGGACTCGATCGCCTCAGGAATGACCTCTAAAGTCGGCGAACTGGCAATGTGTGAGGTGGCAGCCGGACCAATGGAGATATCATTCACCAAAAGCCCAACAAATGCGGCAGCGATCGCCGCACTCCCCCACGTCCACATAAACTGAGACGGACGACGAACCTTAGCCATCACCTGCTGAACCGTACATTCGACGGGCTGCTCCACCAAGGTCATCGGCACGGCTCGAATCCCTTGCCGCAGTTTGAGAAGGCGAGAGTATAGCTGCTGAACGGTCGGATCATTGGCAAGCCAATCTTCAACCTGACGCCGCTCCGCAGCCGTCACTTCACCATCTAGGTAGGCACTCAATAGCTCGAAGCGATCGCGCTTAAAATTATCCATTGCATCTGCTGAAGAATAGGAATGGAGAGTATTCGTTTTCGACGACGACATAGAATATTCCGGATTGAAGTCGCGCTTGTCAGACGATAAAACCATAGCCAAATGACGAAAAATCAGAATCGGCAGAAAATGCAATACTTTCCCCAAGCCACCATGTGATCAACTCTCTCCCAGATCATAATTGAACTGATTTGAAAGTGAAATCATTTCACACAAAATTAAAGCACGAGAACCAACTTTTTGTGTGATGGCTCGTACTCCCACTTTAGGGAAGTAGGAGGAACGATACATCTTGCCAAAGAGCGAACCGCTTTGACTGGAGGCTAATCCTCTAGATAGTCTTGCAATTGCAGTTGTAGCCGCTGACGGGCTCTGGCAATTCGCGACTTTACCGTTCCCAATGACACCCCGGTAATTTCTGCAATTTCCTCGTATGCCATGCCCTCAATTTCCCGTAGAACGATGGTGGTGCGAAATACTTCCGGTAGGTCGGCGATCGCCGATCGCAACTGGTCATAAAATTCGCGAGTCACTAAGTCCTCCGCCGGTCCCGGATCGTCTGAAGGGATCTCCCACTCCATCTCACCATCCTCGACACTTCGGGGGACATCGAGAGAAATCGGACTGTTTGCCCGCTTGCGCTTGCGCAACTCGTCATAAAACAAGTTGGTGGCAATCCGGCTGAGCCATCCTCGAAATTTTTCAGGCTCTTGCAACCGCCGCACATTTCGATACACCCGAATCCAAACTTCCTGTGCCAAATCTGCCCGGTCGGACCAATCAGGCGCAAGGTGATACAAAATTTTGTCCACGTGCGACTGATAGCGACGAATTAGTTCCGCAAAGGCGGACTTGCTGGGGCGCAGTCCTGTCTGGCATTGCAAAATCAAATCGTAATTCGACAGTTGGTCAGTTTGAAGTGATGATGCCGCCCTCGCTGGAGACCAAGAAACGGATAAAGAAGAGTTCATGGGCAACACTGGATTTTGCGGTAATCTATCCCGAGATGACGCTTGCATTGCTGATCAGTTCCTGTATGAATGCAATGAACGGGTGAATTAACTTGATTAAGTCAGCTAGCTGAGCCTGGTTGTCTGAAATTAATCTCAACCCCGGCTTGGCAGGATGTGCCCCTATTTAGTTGAAGTAGCTAAACTGTACCGATCGAAGGGGGGTGGTGAAGTCACCCAGTAGGACGGTTTTTAATCCGCACATTCCCAACCACGCTTCCATCGCGTGTCTAAATGGCGCTACAACGGGCATCCAAATCAAAAGTCTGAGTTGTTAAACCATTACAGGAACCAAGGTTGAGCCGAAACTCTAAAAAGAACCTTAAGGACTAGGGATGAATAGATCCCTAACTGTTAACTTTTATAAAGTTGAGTATTTATGCTTAACTACGTTGATTCCGAAGGTCTCCTATGCAAAAAATCAGTGTTCAAGAGCTGCTTGATGCATACGCGGCTGGCAGGCGTGATTTTAGAAAAGTTGATTTAAGTCAAGCAAATTTATTTGAATGCAACCTCCAGGATATTGATCTTAGAGGGAGTAATCTCAGTCAAGCCTACCTGCCCTATGCCAATCTCAGTCGAGCCAACCTGGAAAACGCCTTGCTTGACAACGCTGAGTTGGGTAATGCCCGCCTGCAATCTGCCAGTTTGCTCAATACCGATCTCAATCGAGCAACCCTGTTTCGTGCCAACCTGTGCAACTGCAATTTGCAAAGAGCACGACTAGTGGGGGCTGATTTGCAACAAGTTGACCTACGGTTTTCTGACTTGAGTTTTGCCGATTTGCAAGGAGCCAATTTAAGCAGTGCCAATTTAGAGCAAACAATTTTAGAATCAGCCAATTTGGCAGGGAGCAATTTTTATCGTGCCCAATTGGTTGACTTTACCAATGCCCAGACTGATGGAACTACAATTTTCCCCGACGGTCATCGAGACAATCAGGACAGTGATTTGTGATTCATGACTTGCCAATGAGTCACCCCAAGGAAATGTCTAAAATCATCATTACTACAAATCCCAGCATGGCTCCCAGCGTACCTTCCTGATCCAAACCTTTTTGATCCACCTCAGGAATAATTTCATCAATAATCACGAACAGCATGGCTCCAGCGGCTACTGCCATTCCCCAAGGCAGTAGTGGTTGGGCGAGACTGACAACCCCTGCCCCGATCGCCCCACCCACTGGCTCAATCAACCCAGTCAACGTGGACACCCCGATCGCATAGGGAATGGAGTAGCCCAACTCGCGCAACGCCAGCGCCACCACTAGCCCTTCGGGAATGTTTTGCAGACCAATCCCGGTGGCGAGGGCGGTTCCACTGGCAATATTGCCACTGCCAAAGCCAACCCCGACCGCTAGTCCCTCTGGAAAATTGTGTAGGGCGATCGCAATCACAAATAACCAAATTCGCTGGAAATTGGCGCGGCTGGGTCCTTCTTTCCCTTTAAAAAAGTGCTCATGGGGAAAATTGGCGTGGGCAAACCAGAGGAATCCACCCCCCAAGAGAATTCCTACCCCCATGGTGAGAGCGGCGATCGTCGGCGTTGCTCCTTGCTCGATCGCCGCATCGGTTCCGGGGACAATCAGCGAAAAGGAGGTTGCCGCCAACATCACTCCCCCTCCCAACCCCAATAAGATCGCTTGGATCGGTTTACTCAAATCAACGGCAAATAGGACAGGTAGTGCCCCTATTCCCGTTCCCAATCCGGCTAATAAACTGGCAAATAGCCCAATCCAAACAACATCCATAACGTTCCTTTGCGAGTTTACCCAACGATTTATAAATCATACTCGTTATGACTTTAATTTAGAAGATCGGTGGGTCAAGACTGCCGATTTTGTGGAGTGGCGATCGTCCAAGACGGTATGACAGAATGTTATATTAGCCCTGGGCAACTTTTCTAGGGTGTCCGGTTTGCTGGTGTAGCTCAGTTGGTAGAGCAGCTGATTTGTAATCAGCCGGTCGCAAGTTCGAGTCTTGTCACCAGCTTTTTAGATGAATGGGCACAGTAACCCTCGACAATTCATCCAACGACGAAGACGAATTCTGCGTCTAAGTCCGGGGAAGAAATGGGCAGAATTGTTGGGCAGAATTGTTTGACATGATTACCTTACCGCCTGATCTGGGACGGGCAGCGGGGCGGATCGAGCGAAGTTTGCTGCAAAAGGAATTGAGGCGGTTTGTAGAGTTTGCTGATTTAGCGATGAACAGCGGCTCTGCAAGGAGGGTGTTGTTGCCCCTTCAGGAGGCGTATCAGTTGATGGAGTTGTGAAGCGGTGGGGAGATAAGGGAGTGGAATTGGAAATTTTGGCTGATTATCAAGCTAACCGATTATCAAACTATTGGTAGTTTTAAACCTGCAAAAACCCTTACTTAAATATCACTACCAAAAATCGAACTGTAGATAGATAACCTGGCAGTCTTATTTGATTACAGTGGGTCTACCCGTAGGAAAACTTAACGTTCATTACTTGATTTTGTACTGGTTGGGTTTGTACTGGTTGGTTTTGTGCCGGGGCTAATGCAGGTTGATCCAACGGTTTCTGAGTGCCTGTTAAGTTGCATTGGCTTGCGTTCCACTCAATAAGAGGTTCCATCTTATGAAATCGCAAAATAATAATCGCGTAGCTAGAAGCATTGTTGATGTTGTTGGTATAGCTGGATTAGCAGGCTTTTTAGTTGCATCAGTTGGTTTGAAATTGGCTAGAGATCCAGGGTCTCTAGCTCGAATAGTAACTGGATCGGCGATCGCCCAAACGTCTGGCACATCAAATAGCACTTCTGCTCCCAGCAACAGCTCTGGTGGTAGTACAGGCATTACCACTGGGGTAGATGCCCCCAGTGGAACCAGTAGCACTACTGGCAATACGACCGACGGAGCAACTGGCAACACCGATGGAACTCTGCCTGGACAGGTTTCTGCACCCGGAACCCAACAAACAAATGATCAGGTGACTCCCACTCAGCCCGCGACTACTCCTCAGTTTCCTAACACCACGACGGGTGGGACGGAAGATTCTCAGACTCCAGTAGACAACTTCCCCAACCGTCTCCCCAACAACTCACCCAACTCCACCACAAACGGACCAGCATCGGCAACCCAATCGACCAATGGGCAATCTTCCACCACCGGAGGCACGGCGACTGGGCAGCGCGATGTTATTCGGGGAGTCAGCGGGTCTCCAACTACTCAAACCACTCAAAATAATCAGCCTCGACAACCGATCGCTCAGACCACTAGTCCAGGCGTCACAGGCACAACCACAACTCCAGGGACAACCCAAGTTTCACCTTCTACTACCCAGTTCCCCCAATCCACCACAACTCAAACGACTCCCTTGCCAACGGGGCAGACCCAGACCACCACGCCTGGATTTGCCAACCCAACAGACCAAACAACGACCACCACCACAACCCAACAAACCAATGAGACTCAAGGTCAGTTTGGTCAATCGGTGCGAGCGTTGTGGTAAAACTGCGATCGGGTCGAGTGTCTGCTAGATTCTCGGTGTCGTGACGATGCCGAGAATTAACCTATCTAGGAGTAACCTGCGTAACACAATCATGCAAAAAACGTGAGATTGGAGGATGATAGGAGCACTAGCCATTCAATTAGGTCTAGATATGGCAACGCTGATTGTATTGTAGGTCTGCTGGAGTTATGACACCTTCTAATTTCAACCCCGCATCGGATCAAGCCCTGGTAAGCGAAACGGAAGTGAGTGCTACCCACGTCGAAGTGATTGAAACGGTAATTTCCAGTCTTCAAGAAAATGGTAGTGCTATGGTCAGTAAGACCGACGATCGCTATCTTTGGAAATTCAACTACGGCAGCGTCGAGGTGTTTGTCCAGCTCACGGGGGAAACGGATGAGGACGAGCTGACGGTGTGGTCGCCTGTACTCAAATTACCGATCAGCAAGGAAGCCGAGCTAACCAAACGACTGTTAGAACTCAACTGGACAAGCACGTTTGAGTCGCGGTTTGCCATTGTCGATGGTCAGGTGGTAGTGGCGTCATCGCGCACCGTGGCGGAGTTGTCACCCGGTGAGGTGTCGCGCAATATTACCGTGGTAGCGACGATCGCCGATGACTACGACGAGGCATTGCAGGCGGAGTTTGGTTAATTTCAGTGCTCAATGGGACGATCGAGGGCAATCCCACTGGCGATTGATTCCGTTGCTAAATGCGCCTGGTCAGCAACAAATGGCGATCGATCGATGGTTGTTTGAGCAGCATCTCCAGGGGTTAGCTCCTGCAATTTTGCGCTTCTACACCTGGACACCCCCCGCAATTTCACTGGGCTACCACCAACATCGCTACCCTGGGGATTGGCACCAGTTGCACTGGCAAGGGGAACGGGTTGAGGTGGTCCGGCGTCCGACGGGGGGAGGGCAGTGCTGCATCAGGGCGATTTGACCTATGCCGTGATTACGTCTGGGATGAGTGGAAACCGGATGCAGGTTTACCAAGCCCTGTGTGAATTTCTGATCGAAGGCTGGCGATCGCTCGGAGTCAACCTACACTATGGCGAGGCGGGACGGGGCTACATCCACAATCCCAATTGCTTTGGCAGTGCCACTGCGGCTGACCTAGTGCTTCCCACAGGAACCAAGCTGATTGGCAGTGCCCAGTTGCGACGCGGTGCCGCCGTGTTGCAACATGGTTCGATTCGCCTCACCACCGATGCAGATTTGTTTGAACAGGTCTTTGGGACGCCACTTCCTGCGTTGGATTTACCGATCGCCCCCCCAGAGCAATTCGTCACCACAGTAATCCAAGCCCTAACTGCGGCGGCAGCGCGATCGTTTAATGTTCAATTGATTGAACAACCCCTTACGGCTGACGAGTTAGCGCTCATCCCACCGATTAAGCGGCGGTTCAGCTTCGATTGACTTGGCGATCGTTTGCAATGGCAAGCCCAGTGGGTACGTGCCCTCTTCCTTGATGCGCTTGATCAACTGGTCGGGCATGGGAATTTTCAATCGTTCGGCGATCGCCCGCACCACATCCCCCCGATCGATCACTCCAGCAACCGAATCGGCTGGGGAGAGCACCGTGATCCGTCGTAATTCCTGGGTTTCCAGTTGGTTGACCACTTCGCTTAGGGGCGTGTTTTCCCGGACGGTGGCAATCTCACTCAGGGGCGTGACGATTTGCTGCACCGTTTGACTATCCCAAGCACTGTGATCGCGCAACCGCAGTTCTTCCAACGACACCAACCCCCGATAGCGCCCATCGGAAGCCGCATAAAAGGCGGGAGTTTGCACCTCCTCCAGCAACAAATACTTGTCCATAAACTGGCGCAGGCTGAGGTTGGCATCCACCACCCGGTAGTCTGGGGTCATCGCCGCCGCCGCATTCAGGCTCAACATTGCTTGCTGCAACTCCGTCACCCGCAGGTAAACCGTGGCATTGCGCACCCCAAACCAGCCAATCAACCCAATCCACAAGACAAAGGGATTGAACGAGGCAAAATAGAGAAAAATGCTACCGACGATCGCTCCCCAACCGAGTAACTGTCCGGCTCTCGCTGCCCAGCGTACCCCTTGCAACCGACTGCCCGTAAATTTCCAAATAGCGGCTTTGAGGACTTGCCCCCCATCCAGGGCAACCCAGGAATCATGTTGAAGATCGCCAACACCAGATTGATACCTGCCAAATTGGTAATAATCGCCGTTGCGGGCGGAGACAACGGCAATCCCTGCACCCCTGAGAGCAGCACAAACAAGCCAAAGCTAACGGCAGGTCCGCGATCGCCACCCAAAACGCCTCACCCGGATTCTTGGATTCCTGATCGATCGAGGCAATTCCCCCAAACAGAAACAGGGTGATTGAGCTGACCTGAATCCCCTGCGATCGCGCCACCAGACTGTGCCCCAGCTCATGCAACAGCACGGAGGCAAACAGCAACATTGCCATTAAAAACCCTGCTACCCAGGCGATATTGGTTCCCCAGTCTTCCCGCTGCCAGAGAGTGCCATAGCGAAACGTAAACAACGCCACAATCCAAAACCACGATGGATCGATCAGAAGCGGAATACCAAACAGAGAACCAACCCGCCAACCTGCTTGCATGAGGATTTCCTGTACTAATTGAAGCCGCAAAGACAGCGATCGTTCCACGGCAATCCTGCCTTGCAGCTTATTTGATCTTACTGAAAATCCTGAACGATATTGCGTTGGTGATTAGCGGTTAGCGCTAATTGCTAACCGCTAACCGCTATTCCCTACAACAACCCCGCATTGGCTAAACCCAAAATCATTCCTGCCCCTAGAATATGTCCAAAACTAGCGGTGGCAAGCAATTCGGGAATACCAAAACCCGTGAACATGGCGGGCATCTCAACGGGCAATGCCGGACCTGTGCCGCGTTTTTGGATGGCGTAGTAGCCGATCGCGATCGCAAACAAATTACAAGTGATCATCACCAGCGCTACTTTGGGAGACCATGGCGTGGTCGAGGCGACACCCAGCACAAACAGTGAGTTAATCAAAAGAGTTCCTCCCATTGTGTTTAAATTAGAGTTTTAGAGTTGGCTGCAAGCATTATAGAAATAGATGAAGGAGTAACTACGGTTTGTTTCAAGAGTTCACGATCGATAACGGAATTGATGCAAATCTTAGGAATTGGACGGGGTGTGAATGACTCGACTGCGCGTCAAGATTTGTGGAATTACCCAGGTTGAGCAAGCCCAAGCGATCGCCCAGTTGGGAGCAACGGCACTGGGATTCATGTGTTTTTCTGGCTCAGCTCGCTATGCAGCGGTAACTCAAATTCAAGCGATTGTCGAAGCCTTGCCCGATCGAGAGGCGATCGATCGGGTGGGTGTGTTTGTTGATGCCCCCTGGATGAGATTGTAGAGGTGGTAGCGATCGCCGATCTCAACGCGTGCAGTTGCTACG
>JAAUSV010000181.1 GCA_012032525.1 Leptolyngbyaceae cyanobacterium SL_7_1 | reverse complement strand
CTGGAAACAGTCAGCGTGGTGACGAAATGCCCCAGCGAGATCTGTCCCGCCACGGTTCGCCCAGAGCGTCAACCCCAACACCGTGAATACACAGGATTGGATAATCAGATCCTGCCAGGTAAACAGTGTCACATAACCCTTGTGAATGCGATAGTTGACAAAATCAAACTCCCGGCGCAATCGCCGCTTTTGTCGTTCCAGTTCCACCGTTTCCGTGGCAAATGCCTTCACCGTTTTGATATTGGTGATGATTTCCGACGTGCGGCTTTCCGTGTTTTCGATGTAGCGATCGAGCAATTCTTCTTTGTGGGTAATGCGGCTGAGATTCCGCAGAGTAAACCACAAAATAAACACGAACGACACCAAAATAGCAGGGCAATCCGCCGCTCGATAAACCAGATCACCACAAAAATACCGACAATGCGGAAAAACTTGGGGATCAACTGTCCGGCAATTTCAGGATAGGTCCACGTGTGATTTGATAAGCCCTTGCCAATTCGTGCTCCAATCCGACCTGGGTTGTTTTCGTCGTAAAACTCCACGGGCAAGGTGAGAACCTTCTCGATCGCCTTTTGGGTATGGTCGCGTCGGGTTCGCAGGGCAATATCCCAGTGAAACCAATTACTCAAACCACGGCTGGATCGGTGCCCGAATCACCGTCACCAAAAAGATCAGCCCCAGCAAGATTGCCAGCGCCACCGGAGTATCCGCAGGCAATACGGATGCTCGTTCAATCCAATCCACCAGCCCTTGCAGCAACCGATCGATCGGCTGCCCAGAAAGCACATTTAGAATTTGTCCGATGGCGTAGGGCACCATCAGGTCAATAATTTGAAACAAGCTAGTCAGGGCGATGCTGACAATGGCGATCGCCCAGTAAGTCTTGTAGTAATACACCAAATCTCGAAAAGCCATGACGTTTTTCCGCCTCAGCGACTACAGCGTTGGAGAGGAACCAGTTTCAATGGGTGGGCTAGTCAGCTACACAAAGAGCGAGCGAGATGCTTCACAATGGCAAGATCTCGCCCAAGGGTAGCTATCGTAAGACTACGAATTGTAGCACATATGTAGTATGACGGTAAATCCAATGGCGATGAATGGGGCTGTAGTAGACATTCCCCTCAAGCTGAGGTAAGGTTTCTTGGAATGTTAAGGTCTCCCGTTAGACATCGGACTGCAACGACCCGTTTGATCAACCGCACCCAGCGTTAAATAGGTTAACGTTGGGTGCGGTTGCATTTGAGCCACTATTTCCCCCTATTTCTTAAACAGCAATCCAGCTATCCATCCAGATTCGGGCTAAGGACTAGCTCAGTGGTTGCTCCAGTGGTGTGGCTGGCAGGGGTGCCATCCGCCGATCGCGCCTCAGCCATTGCTGGGTCTTGATGAATCGCCAGGTCAAACCAGAAAGTTGTTCCCACACCCACCTCACTAATCAGATGGATGGAACTGTGGTGTTTTTCGATAATATTGCGCACGATCGATAGCCCCAGTCCCGTTCCTTCCAGAGTATGGACTCGGTTTTCCACTCGAAAGAAGCGATCGAAAATGGCTTCTTGGTCTTCAGAGTCAATGCCAATCCCCGTGTCCGACACCTCAATTCGCACCATAGACGGTGGAGTAGCTGTGTGGGAATCGGGCTCCAACACATACGCCCTCAGCGCCACCCGACCTCCCGGCTTGGTAAATTTCATGGCATTGCCGACTAGATTGCCAAACACCTGTAGGAGCAGATCGTAATTACCCAACACGGGGGGTAAATCGGGTTCAACCTCCTGCACCAGTTCTATCCTTTTGTCCCTAGCGTGCAGTTGATGTGTTCGCAGGGTCTGCTCAACCGCTTGGGGAATGTAGACGCCATCAAAGCGATAACGTTTGTTAGATTCGAGGCGGGAGAGATCGAGCACATCATTGACAAGGCGAGTCAGGCGATCGGTCTCACGATTCGCCGTTTCCAGGAATTCACGCCGTTCCTCCATGCTCAAATCTTCCCCATATTCATGCAGCGTTTCGATGAAGGATTTGATGTTGAATAGGGGCGTTCTCAATTCGTGGGAGACATTGCTAATAAAGTTGCCCTTCGCCTCATTTAGCTCCACCTCACGGGTGATATCTTGCACTGTAATCGCAATCCCCTTAACGGTTTCCCGGTGGGGGTCAAGCACGGTGGTGAGTAGGATGCGGATGGTGCGGCGAGTGGGTTCTGGGATAGTGATGGTAAACTCAGTTCCTTCCCGTTCCCGCAGGGAGTCAGACAGCGATTCGCCAGACGCAATCTGATAGAGCGGACAGGTTAATTCTGACTTGACTGGCTCCGGCAGTCGCTCCAGCACGTTGCTGCCCAGAATATCGGACTGGTCTTCCCAGCCAAACAAGCGTTGGGCAGTGGGGTTGACCAGAATCGCGTGCATGTTGCCGTCTAACAACACCGCCCCATCGGCGATCGTCGAAACCAACGTTTCCAATTTGGCTTTTTCAGCCGTCAGCTCCTCAATATTTTGCTCTTCGTATCGGGCTAGCCGCTCCGCCATCTCGTTAAAGTTGAGAATTAACTCTCCCAGCTCCCCTCCCAATGGCAAATCAATTTGCTGCTTAAAGTTCCCTGCTGCAATGTTCTTCACCCCTACAAGCAATTCCTTGATCGGCTGCGTAATCATCAGCGCATTGGACACCGCCCCTAAAATCACCATCACCCAGATGGTGACAAATACGGCGATCGTCACATCCCGTGTCAGGTGGGACGAGTTGATTACTGTGGGGTTGGGATTGGTGCCGATCGCCAACACACCCAAATAGCGATCCTCATGTATCAGCGGCACAAACACAGCAGTGACTTCCCCGTCTGGTGTCAAATGCTGCCGCACCATTGGCTCCTGCAAGTCGCTGGCATAGTTTTCGGGCAATTGCATGCGGCGGCGAATCGTCAGGGAGTTTTGCACTTCTGAATCGGAAAACGGAATTCCAAAGAAAATATTGCCTCCCTCATCGGCATAGAGCATGTAGCGAATGCTGGAGGTGCTGCTGTAGAAACGGTGGGAAAATCGAGCCAGCTCGGTGCGATCGCCCTTGGCAACTAGTGGAGCCACATTCGCCGCCAGCAAGAGTCCCAGATCCCGTCCAAACCGCGTGTCATTGAGCCGAGCGTCTTGTTGGATGGAATTTACCGCCCAAAACGTCAGACTGCTCATGATCAAGGAGACCACCAGCGTTGCCGCTGCCATCAGCCGTGTCTGGAGGGTAAAGTCTGCCCACCAGCGGTGAAGGAGTGCTCGAATGTGTCCCAGGAGTGCCAACAAAGTTAAATAATTATGATAGATACAATGGTTTACAACGCGCAGACTGAGCAGATTATCCAGTTAACGATTTCGATCGAACTGGAAGCGGCTGCATTGTTTCAGTCTAAGTTTCAGGCTAAATAGCCCAGGGCAACGCACTTTAATTAAAAAGGTTTTTTGAGTTTTGTTTGTTTGTTTGATTGTATTGTTACACAGCCTGTCATTAAACAGAACACTCCGAAACGATATACTGACGGCAAATCCCCATTCCTCCGCCAATCCACCTCCACTGCGATGATCGACCTCCATTGCCACACCACTTGCTCTGATGGCACGCTGACGCCGACCGAGTTGGTCAACGCCGCCATCGCCGCCGGAATCACCAAGCTTGCCATTACCGATCACGATACCTTAGCGGCATGGAATGAAGCGATCGCTGCTGCCGCCGATTTCCCAATCGAAATTATTCCGGGCTTGGAACTCAGCACGGTTTACAATGGGCGATCGCTCCACCTGCTGGGCTTTTATCCCCAAGCTGAGAAACTACTGCCACCGCTGCAAGACCGCCTCGCCGGACGCCATCGCCGCGCCCAAGCCATCCTCGATAAGTTGGCGGACTTGGGCTACCCGGTGGCATTGCCCAATCTCAACGGCATTGCCCCCGGACGCCCCCACATTGCGGCTGCCTTGGTGATGGCAGGGCATGCCCAGTCTACAAAGGAAGCCTTCGATCGCTGGCTGGGAGACGATAAACCCGCCTACGTGGAGTATGAGAAGTTTTCGGCGATCGAGGGGATCAACCTGCTGCGTCAGTGCGGCGCAGTTCCCGTCTGGGCACATCCCTACCTATTTCGGGGCGGCGATGTGGAGACGGTGTTACCAGAATTAGTTGCCGCTGGATTAATGGGAGTAGAGGTTTACCATCCCAGCCATAGCCCCAGCGAAACGCGCCGATTAACTGAGTTGTGCCAGCACTATGGCTTACTGCTCACAGGCGGCAGCGATTATCACGGACCCTCTGCCAACGGACGCGATACCGCCAATCACTTAAATCAGATGCAACTGCCTGTGAGTTTGCTAGAGCCAATTAAACGGGCAGCGGTAGAGTTAGCCGTGAGCAGTTAGCTATTGGCTGTCAGCTAATCACCCAGTATATCCATTCCTCAAATGCCTTGTGGGGTGGGCATCTTGCCCACCCAATCCAGACGGCCAAGATGCCCATTCCACAAGACAATGGGCATTCCAGCAATCAATATACGCATTGCGTAATTGGCTAATCGCTAATCGCTAATCCCGACTGCTGCCGATCGATCGCCTGCAAAACCTGCGATCGCATCCACCAATCCTCCATGTCCTCCGCGATCGCTTGGGCTTGGGTTAGCATTGCTGTTGCTCGCTCCGAATTGCCGAGCCTAGCTTGCTGGTGAGCAAGCCGCCGCAGAGCCGTGATCCGGTAGGACGGTTCGGCAAAGGCGTTGGCGACGGGAACAGCCAGATCATACTGATAGTCCCGCAGGAAGGCGTCCATCCAGGAGAACAAGGCTTCGCGGCGATCGAAGGGGCTTGGGACTTGCTGGTTGGCGGCGATCGCTTGACCAATGGCGGTGGCGGCTTGCTCCGTCTCACCGGCTCTGCTGTAGGCTTGGGCGATCAAAAAAAATTGATTCGCCCGCATTCCTGGGTTTTGAATCCGGTTGGCAAGTTGCATTGCCAAGTCATATTTCCATGCACCGCCGATCGGACACCCCTCGGAGGCGTAGGGATTGCAAACCGCAATATTCAACAGGTTGTCTTGTTGAATCGGCTCTTGCAGGCGATCGACCCGTTGCAACAACTGCTGAATCGCTGCCTCCGCAAGGGCTTGGCGATCGCTGGTGATATAGGCATGGGCAACGTTGTTGGTGAAAACGGCTTGTTGCACTGGGTTACTGATGCGATCGATCAGGGTCATCGGCAACTCGATCGAATCTGCCACGGTCAATGCCACTGCCAAATTTCCCAACTGCCAGTCGCTAGATTCGGCACTGGGAAACGGGTCACTGCTAAACAACATGGGTAGGGCAGCATCCAACATTGCCAGGGCTTGAGTTTCATCCCCAATGGCGGCATAGCTGATGGCAATCACCGATTGGGTGCGTGCTTTTTCTGGGGCGGGTAGCGCTTCACTCTGGGTCGTGGCGGTGGCGAGTAAGGTTCTGGCTTGCTCTAAATTGCCAACGATGGCTTGAATCTGAGCCGCTTGGGTTAGAGCCGCGATCGGGCTGTGGGCATCGGGGGCGGTGGGGGCAAATTGGGCGGCAAGTTCGGCAGCCCCACGGGCGCGATCGGGCGCTCCTGCCTCAATCAACATCTGGGCGATCGTGGTCAAATTCCGCAAATGCAAGGATTGGGTGGCGCTCACCATCCATCCCGCTGCACTCGGTTCAAAGGTGGCGATTGAGTCGATCGCTTGGGATAGAACGGTAGTGGCGGCAGCGGTTTGATCCACTGCCAAATATGCTTGGGCAATGTCAATCAATACACCGGAATTGGACATCTCAAAGTAGGTGTGGCGATCGGGAAAAATCCCAATCCGCTCGATCGAGGTTGCCACCTCTACCGCTTCAGCCAGAATGGTAGTTGCTTGCTCGGCTTGCTGGTGGGCAGTGTAGTGTTGGGCGATCGCCAGCAACGCCTGCACCTGCTGTTCGGGTTTGCTAAAACTTCGTGCCACCTGCAACGCCACCTGATCCTGCCCGGTACGAATTGCCTGGTTCACCAGCGTCTGCAACAACTCCAGCTTGGGGTCGGGATACTCTGCCAAGGGTTGCAGTTGACCATCCGCCACCTGCTGAGCGGAGGCAAAGGCAGCGGCAAATCGTCCCGTTGCGAGATAGGCTTGGGCAACTGCCAGATTCCCTGCCGCTCGATCGTAGTCATGCTCCGTTTCGTTGACCAACCGTGTCGCCCGATCAAAGTCCCCGATTTGAGCATAGTAGCCTGCCCATTGCGCCAGGGGGCGTGGTTCGCTCGTAGCCTGGGTCCGCTCAAAGGCAAGGGAAAGCAGAGAGAGGGCATCTTCAGTCTGTCCCACATCCGCATTGGCGAGGGCAAGTTGGCTGAGGGCATGAATCTGGTTATCTGGGGTTTCGATTTGGCTGGCAATGGTGCGGGCAGTGTTGAACTGTCCCGATCGCCACGCCGCCTGTGCCAAGAGATAACGCGCTCCCGATCGCTCCATCGGATCGGCAAAGCGTTGGGTAAAGCGCAATCCCTCAAAGAACGCTTCGGTGTGGAGATAGCCTTTGAGGATTGTGTACTGCAAGCCAATTTTCTGCGTCGGATCGCTCACGGGTTCAACCAGAGCGATCGCCCGCTCAAACTCTCCCTGCATCGCCAAGCTCAGCACAATTGGTGTGAGCAACTGCTCTCGACTGGCAGAAAATTCGATCCTTTCAGCAAATTCTAGAGCACGATCGATCGCCCCCGCATCCAAATAGGCTTGGGTAATCGCTTGCTCCGCCTCGGTGCGGAAGGGAAGGCAACAGTAGTCTGGAGATTGAGTGTTGTAGTCCATTGTCTGGCTAAGGGCGATCGCCTCAGTATCGGCTCCCAGTCGGGCGTACTGGCGAATCACCTCTACCCGCCACCGATCGCGGACGGTGGCATCTTCAATGGTTTCAACCTGCTCGGCGGCGCGGGCGAGGGTGGCAAGGGCGAGGGGGCGATCGCCTGCCTGGGCTTGGGCTGTAGCGGCTTGAATCAGTTCCCAAGCCAGATCTACTGCACTAGTTGAAGCAGTGGCAGTGGAGGACGGTTGCATGGATTGCTCAAGTTGAGCAATTAGTAAATTAGCGGTGGCAGGAAGGGTCGGGGCGATTCCGGCAACTAGAATAAATAATGACAGCACCCAGCGATTCATCGGGCGCAACTCCTTGAGGGCGAATGGAAACGATGGTTCCGTTATCACATGCCAATGGGGGAGTAACCCTAATTTCTTTGACACTTCCAGGATTGGCATAATTGTTAATAGGACAGTTCTAAATCGGAGAGCCATTGATGACGCTAATCACCGTTCGTCCAGAGGGACTGTATTGCGAGGCAGGCGGTTTTTTTGTTGACCCGTGGCGATCGGTAGACACGGCTCTGATCACCCATGCCCACTCCGACCACGCTCGCTCTGGCTCTTCCCACTACATTGCCCATCACGTGTCCCAAGGAATTTTACGCAAACGCTTGGGCGACACCATTGACTTGCGCGGGGTGGAATACGGCGAAAAGCTCAAACTGGGCAACACCTGGGTCTCATTTCACCCCGCAGGGCATGTATTGGGATCGGCACAGGTGCGAGTCGAGCAGGGCGATCAGGTCTGGGTGATTTCTGGGGACTATAAACGCTGCCTCGACCCGACCTGTACCCCCTTTGAGGTCGTGCCCTGCAATGCCTTTATCACCGAGGCAACGTTTGGCTTGCCAATCTACCGCTGGCAAACCGGAGAGGCAACCTGTCGAGAAATCTACGATTGGTGGCAGAGCGACCTCGACAGCCCGTCGTTGCTCTTCTGCTATGCCTTTGGTAAAGCCCAACGCGTGTTGAGTGAGCTAACCCAATTTACCGACAAACCCGTGTATGTCCACGGAGCCATTCATGTATTAAACGAAATCTATCGCCAAGTTGGAGTCAAAATGGTGGAAACTATTTCCACCTCCGAGATGCCCCGCAGCTACAAGTTCAAAGGCGATCTCGTCCTCGCACCCCCCTCAGCCCACCGATCGAGCTGGATGAAACGCTTTCCCCAACCCCAAACCGCCTTCGCCTCCGGTTGGATGGCAGTCCGGGGAGCACGCCGCCGCCGGGGATACGAACGGGGTTTTGTGTTGTCGGATCATGCCGATTGGCAAAGCTTAGTCAACACAGTTCTGCAAACGGGAGCAACGCAAATCTATGTCACCCACGGACAGACTGACGTGCTCTCTCGCTACTTGACTGAGGCTTACGGATTGAACGCCTTGCCCCTAAAGACCCTATTTGAAGGAGAAGGGGATATTTGATAGGGCGATCTTGCTGACAGGATAAGGTTCTGTACAATCGTTAACCATATTTTGGTTTGATGAAGCGTTCTCTCTACAGAGTTAATCTTTGATTAATCTGTTGCTACCGTATTACACGTAATCAGTGATCGATGATACATTCTTAAAGTCTGAATGACTGAACAAGGGGCACTACCACCATCCTCTAGGGATGACTATCCATTTGCTGTTTACCCATCTTGTTCAGGAGAACCCATGAAAAAACACCTGTTAACGAGTGCGATCGCAACCAGCACTCTCGCCGCTGCATCCGTCTTCCAAGCTGCTCCCGCCTCAGCTCTCAGCTTTGATGGTCGCTTGGCTATTTTTGGAAGTGGCGATGTCAATCAAAGCTTTACGGTTGATTTTGTTGATAATTTCATCAACAGTACACCCGACAACAGGCTCAGATCCAAAGCCACAGTGACGATTAATGGTTTCTCGGCTACTGGTGGTCAAACCAATGTCACCCTTGGAATCAATCTCGCCAATCAATCCAGCATCGACTCAATTTTGTCTGCCTTTGGATTTAACGTTGGCTCGATTACCAATGGAATCCTCAATGACAACGTACAAGTTCGTGAAGATAAGAATAATGGAACTCGGATTACTTCCAATACTGTCGGTGGGTCTACGTTTGATGTAACTGAGTTCGGCAACCAAGCGGGTTTTGCTAATTTAGGCAAGCGGGAAGTGTCATTTGAAGCAAAGCAAACTCCTAATGGTATTCACGATGGCACTAATGATAGCTTTACCGCCATCCTGTCACTCGGTTCTGAGGTAGGGGAGGTCACTCTATACAACTTTGCTGCTCGTTACCAAGAAATCAATGCTTCAAACTTGCCAACAGGTAGTAGTGGTGCAGGTCGAGCTATTCCAACGCCTGCGTTGTTGCCCGGATTGGTAGGTCTAGCATTCGGTGCTCTGCGCAAGAAACAGCACACCGAAGCAGAGCAAAACGTTTAATCGTTTTCAAGATTTCATTAATATCATGCTTTTGAATTAATGAAAACACAAAGATTCCCGGCTTCTCAGAGAAGCCGGGAATCTGAGCAGCATGGGAAATGTTTAACAGTAACACGTCACATCTTCACCACACTCAT
>JAAUSV010000180.1 GCA_012032525.1 Leptolyngbyaceae cyanobacterium SL_7_1 | reverse complement strand
TGGTAAATTGGCAACGCTTAGCAGACTTCAGCGACGTTCGCGGTATCCGGATTGAAGATGATGTGCTGGTGACTGAAACTGGCAGCGAGGTGCTGACGGCTGAGCTACCAACCCATCCTGATGCGATCGAATCTCTAGTATTGGGTTAGAGAATATTGGGTTAGAACCGCTGATTAGGGCAACTCTACCGACGTGGGCTTGGCAATGTGGGGCAGTCCCCAGCCCAACTTCTCTCGCAGGACATGGAAAAACTCTGGGGGACGTAGCCGAATGAATCGGGCGCGATAGGGCGATCGCTGCACCCGCAGTTGGTCCTCTGGGAGCACATAACACCCCGCATTGCCATCCACCACCATTACCAACTGGCTGGAGTTGACCGAATAAATCACTACGGGTTCGTGATCGGCAAATACTAGGGCACGAGATGCCAGCGAATGGGGACAGATGGGCACTAACTGAAGTGTGGCAACCCCCGGTGCGACCACCGGGCCCCCGGCTGAGAGGGAATACGCCGTTGACCCGGTGGGAGTAGAGATAATCACGCCATCAGCGGCAATATCAACGGGAGAATGGCAGCCAATTTCAATCTCAAAGTGGCACATGCTGGTGAGAGGTTCGCGATGTAGCACCATCTCATTTAGACACAACGCCTCCCACACCGTTACTCCGTCACGAATCACCTGCACAGTCAGCATGGCGCGTTCTTCGACGTGATATTCCCTAGCAAGAATGGCGTCAAGCGCTTGGGGCAATTGGTTGAGGTAGGATTCGGTCAAAAACCCCATGTGTCCGGTGTTGACGGTTAATAGGGGAACGCCAGCAGGGGCAACCTGGCGGAAGGCTGACAGTACCGTGCCATCCCCACCCAAGACCAGGGCAAATTCCATGTCGCGATCGAACCCTGGAGGCGCAAGTTGATCGATCGGGGTATGGCAAATCGGACGGTTGGGTTGGGAGTAGCCCAAAATCCCACCCATCCCCGTTGCTAGGTACACATCCCAGCCAATGGCTGTCAACTTGTCATCTAACTCTTCAGCCACACGACAAGCGACAGGTTTAACGTCGTTATAGATAATCCCAGCTTTGGGCACACGCCGCGTCCAATCAGATCAAAAACTCAAGAGTCGATCGCCCAATCACGGAGTTAGTAGCAAGGCGATCTTCCCTTCTTTAGATTACAAATCTTTGAACATCTTTGAATAGATTGTCTGCAAAATCTTCCCAAATAACTTGAGATTGCCTTTTCGATTGCTTGAAGGGTGAAGTAGCAATTCACCGTACTTTATAAATTCTTGCCATTGCGTTTTGTAAACATTAATGAGAAGGAATCGAAAAGCTGATTGACCAAAACTGCGATTTCAGCGGAGCGCTTAATGCTGGAAAAGATTTGGCATGAACCTGTTAACCCAACACAGCGATTTAATTAATCCCGCAAGCAGACCTATCGTTAAACATTAAAATATCTGCTTGATTCTTGAGACTAAATGCGACGTCCTCATGAATGGTTTGCAGCGAGTGTGCTAATTCAGACCTAGGAAGTGGGATCAACATTCGAGACTGTCTACCAGGAACTGCTCTAACCCGTTAAGATAACGGTGTGCAAGAATTATTCCTTGAGTGTCATTAATAAACGTTACTTATCTTTACCGTAAGAAAGCTGCATTGTTGATTTCTTTATATTCTGTTACAACTGATCAAGGCGTAGTCTGAACAGTCGTCATTAAGAGTAGTCACATGCTTGGTGGACTCATTAGCTCGTCAAATCGTTCTAGTGCGGATTTTGGAGAGCGCATGCTCAATACTGTGGCTAGTCAATCGATTCGTCATCTTTTTACACGCAGCGACTTTGTAGACGTTTCGATCCGTTGCCATCCCTCCAGCAAACTCCTGCAAGGTAGCATTGACAGTTTCAAAATGACAGGGCGAGGGTTGGTAATTCGACGGGAGTTTGAGGTCGAGGAAATGTCGTTTGAGACAGATGCGGTGGCGATCGACCCATCCTCTGTTCTTGCAGGCAAGTTGCGACTTAAGCAGCCCACCCAAGCGGTTGCTCAGGTTGTGCTATCCGAAGAGTCGCTCAACCGAGCGTTCAAAGCGGAGTTAGTACAGAAGCGCCTGTGCAACCTAGACATTGAAGCCTTGACCAATTTTTCGGGAGGTGAACCTGTCTCGTTTCGAGACGTGCAGTTGCAACTGTTGCCCGAAAATCGAGTGCGAATTGAGGCTAAAACCGATCTGCCCAATCGTAGCGATGTACCTCTAAGACTAAGCGCTACGATCGCGGTGGAAAAACGCCGTCGCATCGTGTTTGGTAATCCCCAATTTGAGGCGGAGTCTGTTCCCGAAGATGTGCGTGGATTGTCAGAGGTAATGACCAACGCCTTTGCCGAAGTGCTAAACGCGATGGTTGATCTCGATCGATTCGACTTAGACGGTATTATGCTTCGACTCAACCGTTTAGAAACCAATGGCAAAAAGTTGGTCTTTAGTGGTTATGCTCAAATAGATCACTTTCCAGGGAGCGGTTGAGTTCCTTTTTTGCCCATGTCTATCCTGAGGATTTTTGTCCTTGGCGGAGTTGTCATGATTCCTCTGCTGGGGTTTTCTGTCCTGGCAGGGGCGTTAGTCTTAGAGCGAATTCGATTTTGGTCCCGCGTTGTGCGTGAGCAAGACCAGGTGACTCGTGAAGTGCTAGGGCTATATCAGCGCAGCTCCCAAGCGCGATCGCCAAACTAGAACAGCATATCCATCTGCCGATTGCCCGGATTTTTCTCGCCGCGCTAGAGCTGGAGCAAGCCACCCCAGAGGACTTTCGCTTAGCACTGGAAACCGCTGCTCAAGCGGAGATTCCTCTATTGAAGCGGTTCAACACCGTGTTTGACACAATTATCAGCGTGGCTCCCTTATTGGGGTTGCTAGGGACAATTCTAGGACTAATCAACTCCTTTGCAGCACTACGGATTGGCGAGTTAGAGAATACCCAAGCCCAGACCGTGACTGCCGGGATTAGTGAAGCACTCATTTCCACCGCTTCCGGTCTAGTTGTTGCCATTCTCACCCTACTATTTGCCAATACCTTTCGGGGGCTATATCAACGGCAGTTAGCCCTGATTCAGGAGTATGGTGGGCAATTGGAACTGCTCCATCGTCGCCGCCACGACTATCGAGGAAAGCCCTATGCGCCTCCCCACTGATCCTGATCCCACGCCGCAAATTAACATCGTCCCCATGATTGATGTGATTTTTGCTATTTTGACCTTCTTCATCATGTCAACCCTGTTTCTTACCCGATCGCAGGGGTTGCCAGTAAATTTACCGGGAGCCGTCACAGCGGAAACCCAGGCTCAAACCCAATGGGTTGTGACGATCGATTCCCAGGGCAGGCTGTTTCTCGATCGCCAACCGATTTTGTTGGATGAACTCGACGCCCTTGTGCGCTCCCAACTGCAAGCTGAGCAATCGCCAGTCGTGGTGATTAATGCAGACGCTGCTGTCACCCACGGAATTGTGGTGACGGTGATGGATCGACTACGAATGATTCCGGGGATCAAGATGGCGATCGCCACCCAAACTCCCTAGCCCTTGCTAAAGCTTTGCCGACCAGCCCTGCCAATCGCCAACTCCCTTGATAGTTGCCACTCGCCCACCCTGGGCAGTCGGTACGAGCTGGAGTAGCAGATAGCGCGGCGGCAGCATGGGTAAGCGCTCTGACCATTCGATCGCCACAATACCGGGTGCAACTTCTATTCCTTGCCAATAGCTTTGCAAATTCAAATCGACCACTTCGTTGGGCTGAAGACGATACAAGTCGGAGTGATAGAGGGGAATCCGACCTTCTAAATACTCATTGATCAAGGTAAACGTGGGACTGACGATCGGGTCAACAATGCCCAGACCTACTCCTATTCCTTGCACTAAAGTAGTTTTACCGCTGCCTAGATTGCCTTCTAGCAACAACACCGTCGAGGGTGGCAACGATCGACCAAGGCTGACCCCCAAGGCATGGGTCGCCGCCGGATCGGGTAAGTCGTACGTTAATAGGGTCATCTAATCGCAGGTGTCAAGCAAACGGGAGGAGTGCAAGCAACACTCCTCCCGCTATGAAAGATAAAATCGAACTAGAGCAGCAAGATTAGTTATCGTAAACTCGACACTCAGCCGCTTCGGGATTATCGTCGCAGTACTGTTGGAAGGAGGTCTTGGGTTCTTCGTTTTCGCGCTGATGAGAGGCTTCTGCTTGCAACTCTTCAACGACGTCCCAAGCGGCTGCGCACTCAGCAGAGCCTTCACCACTAACTTCACAAACTTCACGAGCATTTGCCCGCTCTTCTTGAATCTGACCGTGAATATTATTCATAGATTCTGCTTGCTAAAACCAATGACAACAAAGTAACGAGGGAATTAGTTCTAAGATAACCCAACCACATCGGATACTTCTAGGGGCTGAGGGCTGATAAAACCGTCATTCCAGTGGTGTAAACACCGACTAGCACCAATCTGACTAAGGGGTATTTCTTAAGATTTGATTGCTCACCAGTCAAAAAACATCATATCCCTTTACACAACCCAATTTTAGCGCTGCGATCGCCATTTTACCCGTGATAGTTGTTACCGAACGCAAGCTAAACCGTGATAATAGTCAAATAACCGTTCGTTCTCTAGGACGATTACTCAAGGAATCCTCTCTATTCCACACGTGGATAACGTCAAGAGTCTCAAGCTGGCAGTGTCAATTCTATGAGTCAGTCAATGCAGTGGGTTAGTGCCCTGTCAACCGAACCCTCCTTGGAAGCAGCGATCGCAGAAGTGGTCAATCAGGCTCAAGCCGCTTTGGAGGTGACACCCGATTTGGGGTTAGTCTTCATTTCCTCTGCTTTTGCCAGTGAATACCCCCGGATCATGCCACTCTTGCGTAAACATTTATCCATCCCCCACCTGATCGGCTGTAGCGGCGGCGGAGTGGTCGGCATGAGCGAAGCGGGCAAAGTGGACGAAGTAGAGCACCAACCGGCGCTGAGCTTGAGCTTGGCAGCGTTGCCCGATGTAGAAGTGCAATCGTTTCACATTGATGCCAACGATCTTCCGGATCTAGACAGTTCCCCCAATCAGTGGGTCGAGTTGATCGGAGTATCGCCGGAAGCCAACCCCCATTTCATCCTGCTGTCTGACCCATTTACCTCCAACATCAACGAGTTGCTGCAAGGGCTTGATTTTGCCTACCCTGGCTCCGTAAAAGTGGGTGGGCTGGCAGGTGCCAGTTCCATTAGCAACCAAAGCGGGTTGTTCTGTAATTATCAAAGCTACGATAAGGGCACCGTGGGGATTGCCCTGAGTGGCAACATCGTCCTAGAAGCGATCGTGGCACAGGGGTGCCGTCCGATTGGGCAGCCCTATCGGGTGGTGGAGGGCGATCGCAACATCCTACTAAAATTGGCAGCTCTCAACGAGGACATCTCCGACACCAGCCGTACCCCATTAGAACTGTTACAAGACATCTTTAAGACCCTTGACGCCGATGATCAGCGTTTGTTAGAAAATTCCCTATTTGTGGGAATTGCCCAGAGCGAATTTAAGCAGGTGCTAGAGCAGGGAGACTTTTTGATTCGGACGCTAATTGGGGTTGACCCACGCAATGGGGCGATCGCGATTGGCGATCGGGTTCGTCCCGGACAGCGGATTCAGTTTCACCTGCGCGATGCCAATGCTTCCGCCGATGACCTAGAAACGCTATTGCAGCGCTACCAGGGTGAAACATTGTCCGCACCAACTTCTCCAGTGGGGGCGTTGATGTTTGCCTGCGTGGGGCGCGGCGAGGGCTTGTATGGGCAACCCAATTTTGACTCCCGCCTCTTTCAGCAATATTTCAACGTTCCCCTGAGCGGTTTTTTCTGTGGTGGAGAGATTGGTCCTGTGGGTCGCGCTACGTTTTTGCACGGCTATACATCGGTGTTTGGGATTTGTCGGCAGCTAAATGAGGGATGAAGGGACGGAAGTGCGGGCAATCCTCAAGAATACCTACACAAGCTTCAAGCGCCCGCCCTTTATTTTATTAGGATTCCCTATGGTTTTAAGCTTAAAAAATAGCAAAAGGCGGGATGAACAGTAAAGTATTGAACATTTTCCAAATTAATGGTTGGCATTTCATAGTGTCCTAAGTAAACACCTTTGGTGGTGGAATTGCTCATCTGTTTGGGTATTTTTGCCTTCAAAAAGCCAATGTTCCAAAGGATTTTTTTAAGATCCAAGTAATCGACCTCTGTAACCCACTCAGCCGCACGATCGACATCTAGTTCCCCACACGCGGCTGCTAACAATAAGTACTCCAATTCATCTTTTTCAAAATGCTGTTTTCGTCCTCGAAAGATCTCAAATAAATCCAAAAGATGGGGATATTTGAATCGATATTCTGCTGCCAAGTCTTTGATCTTCTGTTCAGAAAATACTTCCTCTGCCGCCGTAATCGTCCCCTCTTCAATCCGTTTACCCTCCACATAAAACTCTACGCAAAGTTTGCAGAATTGTAGTAACTCCCTGGGGCGCAGTTGGGTGCGATTAATAATGTAATCTACGGAATCTTCCTTGTGAGAGGGTAAGTGGGCAGCAAAAACCGCATTCCACCGCCGAATGCCATCCTGCGGTTGCAATTCAGGGAAACAATGGGCAATCCTCAACCCAATCAATTCAAGCAGTTCTGCCTTACCCCAGCGAATTACTTCAACATCTTCACGGATTTTCTGAGCATCTTCGTAGATCTGAGGAATATTATCAAACAACTCTTGACGAATGGAAATGTAAACTTTCAGATTTGAGCTGATCAGATTTAACTTTTGAGCCGCTTGAAATAATCCTGCTAAAAAATACTTTGCATCCTCTGAGTTATCCCAGCCCTTATCTAGTTCATCGATAAAAACTTTAATCCTAAGTTTCTCAAGAATTTTTCTGAGGCTGGGCAGCAGATCTTTGATTTCTTCCAAGCTGTATAATGCTTGCAGATCACGGGTTTTCTGCATGCTCTCATTGATTCCCAGTTTAATTCCTTCTAACCGTTTTAAGTATGCAAACAAAATGCCAATAGAATTTAAATCATTATTTGTAGATTCGTTTGAACATAGGTATAAATATCTTTTTGGATACCCAGTAATAACCCTCGTTTTTCTGCAACGATCTTCTTGAAAATTAGATTGTAAAGTAGGTATTGCCATGCCACTGAGTAGGAACTCTGTTTGCCCCAGGAGCCTTCCTGTTCGCTGCGAAGATATTGGGAAAGCAATTCGTAGGAGTATTCTTCTGGAGATAATTCAATGACCAAATTGCCTTTACGCGCTTCTAATGCTGCCATATATTTAAAGATGGCACTCTTGCCCGATCCGCGATTCCCTACCAAAATCGTTTTTCCACTGTTAAAGAACTTTTGATAGGTGGAGTTTTGATAGAAATATTCGGAAAGCCCAACAATAATATCTCGTTCTGCCGAGTCTGAGCCAAGATTGAGAATGCGAATGTCACGCACCATAATTAATAGATAGCTATACAGTTAGTAAAGAAATAGTCGAATCACTCCAAAGTTTAAGCTCCCTATTCCATTCAGAAAAGTACACTATTGGGTACTATTGACGCGAAGATCTCAGAATAAAACGAACCATCCTCAAGCATCAATGGTTTACTTAGCTCAAATCCTTCCTTAGCTAGTCGCTTGAGAAAGGGATTTGATCTAAAACAGTGCAGGTAACTCAATTTTTAAGAATTCATGACTCCTCAAGATATCACAACGACTCTAAAAACCCTATTTGCCGAAGAAGTGCAAGTGGCAGAACCGGACTCTTGGCAAGTGGAGACGGACGATTTACGGCTACTGGTGTTGTTGTCAGAGGATCGATCGTGGGTACGATCGCTTGTCTCGATCGCCAAAGCAGAAGACGCCCAACCCTACCTAGAACAACTGCTAGAAGCCAACTTTGATGAGACTCAGGAGGCGCGATATGGGCTGGCGCAGGGGGTATTGTGGGGTGTGTTTCACCATAGTTTGGCAGGGCTGACGATGGAGGATTTTCGAGCGGCGATCGCCGTCTGGTTGCTTTAAAGCAGCAAGCCCTACAAGACAGTTTCAATCGTTTAGCTGAAACCCAGATTCTCCAAATCATCCAGGCAGCCAAACTGCAAGGGCAAACTTTAGAAGAAACGATCCAAACCCTCGATCGGTTCTACCAAGAAGGCGTCATGGGCGATATTGACCAAAACGCCGAGCAACGCCGACAGGTGATGGGAGCTTGGCGTTATCAGTTGGAGCGCTTGTGGAATGAGGTTGAGTAGAATGTTTGATTGGAAGGAACATCGAGCCCAATCGAGCATGCGATCTATCAAACTCAACTATCAAACTCAACTATCAAACTCAACTATCAAACTCAACTACCAAATTTAATTACAACATCAGCACCGTCACCACTAGCAACGTGACTAGAATGGCATTGTAAATCGCGTGATCGGCAGTACTAGCAATGACGCCTGCCTCCTGTGCCTCGTAGAAGTTTTGGGTGCGTTTGAAATAGCGATCGTGCACATATTTATAGCGACAGGCAAACAAAAACCCTGGCACAATCAATACCAGCCCCGCCAAGATCGGAATTCCCGCAATCAAATGGGCTAAGCCAAATTGGGTCGATCGCACAGCAATTTGTCGCCATGTATTTGCCCCCCGCCGAAAAATTCGCTCCTCTAGCCGCGCCCAGAAAGGAATTCCCAGTACCAGCAATAGCCAGAAACCCAGGGCTAGGAGGCTTTTCCACTCCACCTGCGCTAGAGATTGCCGCAGGGGTTGCAGGGCGATCGCCCATACTGGGGTGGGGAGAATCAACGCGACTAGATCCGAGGCGATCGCCACCGCAGGATTGGCAACGGGAGAAACCAGTTGCATGAGGTTAAAGGGCTGAAATAGGATGTTTCCCGGTTGCCCAAACACCAAGTTTGCCCAGCCCCATTGCAGGAAGGGCGGAGCTACCGATTCTGCTACAAGGTAGGTACTGAGCGTGGCAACCAAAATTCCTAATGCCCGCACGTACGCCAAAATTCCACTGCGAAAATAGGTCTTCCAAACGAAACCAAGACGCGATCGATTTCGCCACAAATCCACCACTACCAGCCCAATAATCAACCCTGACATCACCCAGGGGAGAACTTGTTTCAACCGCTCCACCCAAATCCCCCGTCCAAATGCCAGTACGCCAATCAAGCTCACCAGAACCAGCAGACGATACTTTAGCAATCCCAAAACCGTTTTCAAATTTTGCATTAGCCTCGATCGGGTTGCAGGCTGCAACCCATGCGTCACAATTTTACCCATCAAGCCCAAACAGGTGAGCCGATAAAACGCCGCCAGAGCATTGTGGGGTTGATAGGCAAGCGATCGGTCAAAACACTCCAGCGCCTGTTGATGCTGCCCCACCCCGCATCAA
>JAAUSV010000179.1 GCA_012032525.1 Leptolyngbyaceae cyanobacterium SL_7_1 | reverse complement strand
TGAGGGGCGCTACACAATTCGCAGTAGCGATCGCTTCTCGGATACCACAATCATTCGAGCAAACCTGCAACAGGGCGATCGGGTCAGCAGCGTCCGACTCCAGCAGCCCTTGGTTGCTAGTAATACAAATGGCACAGGAGCTACCACTGGGACGGCCACCCCTCCAACGAACAGTGGAACTGCCCAACCGTTTTACATCGATCGCTTTACGGCAGAACCCGTACCCCAGCTCGATCCGGGGACAGAACTGGTATTTACCCTAGTGGGCACTCCCAATGCCACAGCGACCTATTCGATCGACGGGATTGTCACCGATCGCCCCATGCAAGAGGTCACTCCCGGCACCTATCGAGGTGACTACGTAATTCGTCGCCAAGATGTGTTTCCCACCGCCGGAGCAACTGTAACTGCCACCTTGCAAGCCAATGGGCAAACGTTGCGGACTCGGCTCGATCGCACTCTGACCGCAACTAGCACTGGCAACTCCACCACTGCTCCACTGACCTTGGAGGTTGTTAGCCCACAAAATAATAGTCGAGTGAGCGGCACTGTTACGGTGCAAGGACGTAGTACTCCCAATACAACCGTCAACGTCAATGTCAGAGCCGTAAACTCGCTTGGAGGGATTGTTGGCGTCAATCGAGATGTCTTCTCCCAACGGATTCAAGCGGATGCTGAGGGTGATTTTGAATTCAGTTTTCAACCGGGAATTGCGGTTCCAGGAACTCGCTATGAGGTGACTTTACAAGCTAGTAACGGTAGCCAGACGGCGGAAGAGAGTTTAGTGTGTTGCAACGATAGGCGGCTTGGCAAGGACTGGCGATCGGCGATCGGCTGTTAGCAGTTCGCCGATTACTCTTTGGCAATAAATTTGTATTCTCCCCAACGTCTATCTTTTGGCTGAGGGCATCCGTCAGCATTGTCAATTAACTTCTGTAAAGAATCGTTTAGATCCCATGACGTTGACGAGGTATTCCAATGACTCGCAGAAGCCAATTTTCAAAGCGTATGCTGGCTGGTTTAGTCGGTATCGGTGCAGCAGCGACCCTCGTTGCTTGCAACCAACCCACTGATACCGCTGGAACCGATTCGACAACGGTATCTCCGATGCATCGGTCGAGGAAATCCCTGCTCCTGCTGAAGATCCCACTGCCCAAGGCTCGACAGCGACAGGTGGTACGGTTGCAGAATTAGCCGCATCGGACGAATCGTTTAGCACGTTGGCAGCCGCGATCGAAGCCGCAGGATTAACGGAAACCCTCTCAGGTGAAGGACCTTACACGGTGTTTGCTCCTACCAATGAGGCGTTTGAAGCACTCCCCGAAGGAGCACTCGATCAGCTTCTGCTACCCGAAAACCGTGAGATTTTGACTCAAGTGTTGACCTATCACGTGGTGCCGCAGGAACTACCTTCGAGTGCCATCACCTCTGGAGAAGTCGCCACGGTTGAAGGTGCGCCTGTAACCGTGACTGCATCTCCTGATGGAGTCACGGTCAACAATGCCACGGTGATCCAACCCGACATCGAAGCCAGCAATGGTGTGATTCACGCGGTAGATCAGGTGATTCTCCCCCCCGGCGCTCAACTGTAAGCCGTGTCTTAAACCCATTAGCCAAGAGTTAAGTTAGCCGGAGTTAGTTTCTATCCGAGGTGTTCTTTTAAGAACATCTCGGATTTTTAGGTAAGGATCGATCATTAGACGGTACTTCCTCTCGACGGAAAAATCATGACTACACGAATCGGCGTCATCTCTGATACCCACGGCTTAGTGCGTCCAGAGGCGATCGCCGCCCTCCACTCCTGTGATCTGATTCTCCATGCTGGAGACATTGGCAAAGCAGAGGTATTGCAGCACCTAGAGGCGATCGCTCCGGTGATCGCCGTTCGCGGCAACAATGATATAGGGGCGTGGGCAGAGAGCATTCCTGAATCTACCGTAGTGGCGATCGAGGGCGTTGCCATCTACCTGCTACACATCGGCAACGCCTTCAAACCCGACTCCACAATCCCCGATATTCGAGTGGTGATTAGTGGACATTCCCACAAGCCCGCGATCGAGGAGCAAGGGACTGTTTTATGGCTCAATCCGGGTAGTGCCGGACCTCGGAGATTTAAGTTGCCCATTTCCGTAGCGCACTTGCAGGTGGATGGGGGGCACGTGAAGGCTCAAATCATTGAACTAGTGATTCCGTAGGGGCGCTAGTGCTGCATTGTAATGGTTGGCGGCGCATAACTACCCATAGGAGCTTTTCCAGGGATTAATGATAGGATTATTAAGTAGTGTAAAGAAACTGTGATGGCAGCGCTAGTCGTTGGAGCGGGTCAGGGAATTGGATTGGGATTTGTAAAACAATTGCTGGAGGACAATCGGGTCGATCGCCTCTACGCCACCTACCGCAATCCAGACTCGGAACTACTGACGCTAGGCGACCCGCGATTGTCCTGCCTCCCCCTAGACATAACTGATGAGACCCAAATCGCCACCCTCATTACAAAAATTCAGGCGGAAACCTCTGTCTTACACTGGGTGATCAACTGCGTCGGCGTGCTCCACAATGACACGATGCAACCGGAAAAAAGCCTGCGCCACCTCAACACTGACAAACTGCTGCACTATTTTCAGGTCAACAGCATTGGAGCAGTGCTCTTGGCAAAGCACGTTCAACCCTTGCTCAAGCACGCGATCGCGCCATCTTCGCCACCATCTCCGCCAAAGTAGGCAGCATCGGAGACAACCAATTGGGCGGTTGGTATGGCTACCGCGCCTCCAAAGCCGCACTAAATATGTTCATGCACACCACGGCGATCGAATACAAACGCACCTGCCCACGGGCGATCGTTGTCACCCTCCACCCCGGTACTACGGATACGCAACTCTCCCGCCCCTTCCAGCGCAACGTGCCGCCAGAAAAACTGTTTACAGTCGATCGGACAGTTTGCCAACTCATGCAGGTGCTCGATCGATTGCAAGAGAGCGACAGTGGAGAGTTCTTTTCCTGGGATGGTAGCCGATTGCCGTGGTAGGCAAATTGGTGCAGTTCCCTAGTTCCCCATCGGTCATTCGTTCCCCGGCTTCTTTAGGAGAAGCCGGGAACTGGGCAACAAGATTTTCTGATGCAAGTGGAATTGCCGATCGCCCATTAATTAATCACACCAACCTTAATCATCAGAAATACAAACTTAACCAAGCTTTACAAAAATGGGGCTAAACCATTGATAATGAAAAGTAGTAATGCGTAGTAGCCCGTTTTCCCTTAGGAGGTCGTGATGGTAGCACTGACAGAAAAAGTCCAAACCAGGCTAACCATGCAAACCCTTGAAATCGCCCCCGATACGATCGCCCTGCGATCATTAGATTGGGACCGCGATCGCTTCGACATTGAGTTTGCCTTGCAAAATGGCACTACCTACAACTCTTTCCTCATCCAAAGCGAAAAGGTGGCGTTGATCGACACCTCCCACGAGAAGTTTCGCCAACTCTACTTCGATGCCTTGACCGGGCTAATCGATCCCACCACAATCGATTACCTGGTAGTTAGCCATACGGAACCTGACCACAGCGGTTTGATTGCCGATCTACTGCAACGCGCTCCCCAAATTACGATCGTGGGTGCAAAGGTGGCAATCCAGTTCCTTGAAGATCTGGTGCATCAACCGTTTGAGCGCCAACAGGTGAAAAATGGCGATCGCCTCGATCTGGGCAACGGGCATGTGTTGGAATTTGTCTCCGCTCCCAACCTGCATTGGCCCGACACCATCCTCACCTACGACCACAAGACCCAAACCCTGTTTACCTGTGATGTGTTTGGGATGCACTACTGCGACGACTACACCTACGACGAAAATCTCAGCCTACTAGAACCCGATTACAAACTCTACTACGACTGTTTGATGGGTCCCAATGCCCGATCGGTGCTATCGGCACTAAAGCGGATGAATGAGCTGCCCCCGATCGCCACCATCGCCACGGGGCACGGACCATTGTTGCAGCACCACGTGACTGAGCTGGTCGATCGCTATCGCCGCTGGAGCCAAGCCCAGGCAAAGGCAGAGACAATGGTGGCAATATTTTATTTACCCGAATATGGCGAGAGCGATCGTCTGGCAGAAGCCATTGCCCAGGGCATTCAAAAAACTGACGTGGTGGCGGAGTTAGTAGATTTGCGATCGATCGATGCCCATGAAGTCCGAGAGTTAATGGGCATGGCGACCGGAATTGTCATCGGGATGCCGTCCCAATCGGGGAACGATGCTGCCCATACCCAAGCCCTACTCAACACCGTGCTGGCAGCCGCCCACAGCAAGCAAACCTTTGGCTTGTTTGAGTCGGGAGGTGGGGATGATGAACCCGTCTATCCCCTGCGCAACAAATTGCAGGAAGCCGGAGCGCGGGAGGCATTTGCTCCGATTTTGATCAAAGAAGCCCCCTCAGAGGCAACCTACCAGTTGTGTAGTGAAGCAGGAACCGATCTGGGGCAATGGCTGACCCGCGATCGCAGCATCAAGCAAATGAAATCGCTCGACGCCGATCTCGACAAAGCCCTGGGGCGGATTAGCGGCGGACTCTATATCATCACCGCCAAAAAAGGTGAAGCCACCAGTGCCATGTTGGCGTCGTGGGTATCCCAAGCCAGCATGGAGCCACTGGGCATTACGATCGCCGTTGCCAAGGATCGGGCGATCGAGTCCTTAATGCATGTGGGCGATCGGTTTGTGCTAAATGTCCTGGAAGAAGGCAACTACCAGCCGTTGATGAAACACTTTTTGAAGCGATTTCCACCGGGAGCCGATCGGTTTGCAGGGATTAGAACCCATGCGGCTTCCAATGGTTGCCCTATCCTGGCGGAAGCGCTGGCATACCTAGAATGCGAAGTCGCAAGCCGCATGGAGACTCCTGACCACTGGATCGTCTATAGCACGGTAGATGCAGGACGAGTTTCCAATGCCAATTCCCTCACCGCCGTACACCACCGCAAAGTGGGAAATCATTACTAAGGTTTGCCCACCCTGTTATGGCTCTACAAACCTACAGCCCATCAGAGCCAACGCAGTAGGTATTGCGTTTAGCCTTAGCCGCGTATAGTGCTCGATCGGCAGCTACGACTAATCCCTCTGGTAAAGCGTCTCGGCTAGGCGTTGTGCAAGCAATTCCCAAGCTGAGGCTGACCCGATCGCTGATCGAGGAACCCGCATGGGGAATGTTGAGCTGAGCCAAAGTAGCCTGAATTTGTTGAGCCACCCAGACTGCCCCTTCAACCAGGGTGTTGGGTAGGATGACTGCGAATTCTTCTCCACCATATCGAGCCACCACATCGGCAGGTCGGCGACTATTTTGGGCGATCGCTGAGCAACCTGTTTGAGGCAGCGATCGCCAGCGGGATGCCCATAGTGATCGTTGTAGGCTTTGAAGAAATCCACATCACAGAGAATCAGAGATACGGGCGATCGCTCCCGTTGCAACCGTCTCCATTCCCGTTGCAACGCTTCATCAAAACAACGTCGATTTGCCACTTGCGTCAATCCATCTAGATTGACCAAGCGCTGCAATTCTAAGTTGGCTTGTCGTAGGGCTTCTTCAATTTGCTTACGTTTTTGAATCTCTTGCTGGAGTTGTTGGCGTTGCCATTGTAGCGTCAGTTGTTGTCGCACCCGGACTAGCACTTCCTCTGCCTGAAAAGGTTTGGTCATGTAGTCGTCTGCACCCACTGCAAAGGCTTTGATCTTATGGGCAGCATCCCTTAACCCGCTCAGAAAGATGATCGGAGTTTCACGGGTAATGGCGGCAGCCTTGAGCGCAGCGCACAGTTCATAGCCATTCATCGGTGGCAGGTTGATATCCAGCAAAATCAAGTCTGGGCGTTGCAGATGGGCTGATTCTAGCGCTGCTCCACTGAGTGCTTCGCTGACTTTGTATCCCTGCTCACTCAAAATCGCTGCCAACACTCGCAAGTTGTCAGGCTGATCATCCACAATCAGTAGGTTCTCGGCTGCATCCATCAAGGCTTCACCTTCAGCTTTGCTAAATCGGGTAGAAACTCCATGCTTTAGGTTAGCTTGGGGGGATGGTGGAGGTTGAACCGTAAGTTCTCTGATGTTTGGCAGAGTCTTCATTAAGGTTTATAAAATCCATGCCAGTCCTACGGCTAATGCAACGGCTCTCCTGCCAAAGAATCAGGGACATTTACGGGCATGAATCACCTGCAAACTACCCCCCGCGTATAGGCGGCGATCGCTTTGGGCAAACCCAACGCTCTGCAATTGCCCAATCAAGTCTGTTTTCAGGAGATTCCAAGCCGTCTGCGTCTCAAATAACCAGAGAAATAAAGCCAGTCCAGGGATAAAGACGGGATTCGTAGGGGCATGAAAATCGATCAAAACAAACACTCCTGTAGGGTTTAGCACCCGATACACCTCCTGAAAAATTTGCTGGAGTTGATCGGGTTGCATTTCGTGGAGTGCCACACTGGTATGGACGACATCAAACTGCTCGGCACTGAAGGGCAACGCTTCTGCCCACCCTTCCACAAAGGTGGCTGAAGGAACGTTGTGCTGGGCACGTTTGAGCGATCGAGGAGAGGCATCTAGCCCTGTGACATGGTGCGATCGCTGCACCAAAAACTGAGTGGTTTGCCCACTCCCACAGCACAAATCCAACACGTGGGTATCGGGGTGGATCGGCAATTCTTGCCATGCCAACTGGCGAAAGCGCTGCTCACCCCCCACTGCCAAGGCAGCGATCCGAGCAAACCCGTCGTAGATCCACTGGTAGCGATAGCTCAAGTCGCGCAGAATAGTTGCCATAGGTCAGTGAGTACGGAGATAGATTGGTCGAGAGACCCGTCTAGGTGGGTTCGGTTCTACCCACTGCGATCGTCAGACCTCTCTTGTTACAGTATGAGCAATAACAGCCAACTATTGGTTTCATGAGGGTCAGACTGTGAATAATTCGTTGAATCAATCTCACGTCTTTGGTGGTGGCAGCGAATCGCCCAATCTCCTCTGGCAATACGTGCAATCCATGAGTCCAGAGACGATCGCCCAGCTTTCCAAACCCAACTCAGCCGAAGTCTTTCAAGTGATGAACGCAACATTATTGGGCTACTGGGTGGGTTGCCGTCAGATCATTTGATGTGACGATCGCCACCAGTCGGGAGCACCTAGGACGCCTACTAGCATCGGCAATGATGAGCGGCTATTTTCTCCACGGTGCAGAACAGCGGATGCAATTTGAGCGATCGTTGCAAGGAGCCGATTTCGGTAGGTCGGATGCCGAAGCATCTTAGGCTAATTGCTATATGATTTGGGGATACTAGGCACCGACTGAGCTGGCAACCCTGTGCATCCCACTCAATATCCGGCACCATCTTGCATCCGAGGGATCGATCGACTGATCTCTCGGATGTTGACGTACAAACTCTACGGCGATCGCTATTGGCATGGTATCGCCAGCACGGGCGAGCGCTGCCTTGGCGTCAGTGCCGAGATGCCTATCCAATCTGGGTGTCGGAGATCATGTTGCAGCAGACCCAGGTTAAAACCGTCATTCCCTACTTTGAGCGGTGGTTACAAGCCTTTCCCACGATCGCCGCCCTCGCCACTGCCGACCTACAACAGGTGCTAAAAGTGTGGCAGGGATTGGGCTACTATGCCCGCGCTCGCAATCTGCACCGAGCCGCCCAGGAGATTTTGCAACACCACCAAGGCATATTTCCCACAGAGCTAGAGGCGGTGCTAGCACTGCCTGGGATTGGGCGAACCACCGCCGGGGGAATTTTGAGCGCTGCCTACAACCAACGGGTGCCAATTTTAGATGGTAATGTGAAACGAGTGCTGGCGCGGGTGGTGGCACTGGAGACGGCTCCCAACCGGACGATCGCTCGGCTTTGGCAGGCGTCTACGGTTTTATTAGACCCAGACAATCCCCGTGATTTTAACCAGGCACTAATGGATTTGGGAGCAACGGTTTGCACTCCCAAACACCCCGCTTGCCTGATCTGTCCCTGGAAGGAATACTGTCGCGCTCACACCTTAAACATGCAAGACGAACTGCCCGTTTCTGAAACTCGTCCGCCATTGCCACGCAAATCGATCGGGGTTGGCGTCATCTGGAATGCGGCAGGGGAAATTTTGATCGATCGTCGTCGTCCAGAAGGCTTGTTGGGTGGGCTATGGGAGTTTCCCGGCGGCAAAATTGAGCCGGGGGAAACGGTGGAGGAATGTATTCAGCGGGAGATTCGTGAGGAACTGGGGATTGAGATTGCCGTAGGCGATCGCCTGATCACCATCAACCACACCTATAGTCATTTTCACGTTACCTTGCATGTCCACCATTGCCACCATCTCAGTGGCGAACCCCAACCGATCGAGTCGGATGAGGTTCGTTGGGTACAGGTGACTGAGTTGGAAAAATTTCCCTTTCCCAAGGCAAACATCCACATTATCAATGCGTTGTTGGCAGGGGAGTAAGTCCGCAATCTGTCCGCAATCTGGGAGGATTGTCGCAGGAGCACGGGTGGGTGAGTCCAACGTTTGAGACGGGGGACTAGGCGATCGCTTGTGCCAATGCAGGTTGGGTCTCTTCGGTTTCCTTTAAAGTGGGTCTAGAGGAAGATTTTGCTCCCTGGGATTGTCCAGCCAGGGTTGTGGCAACTGCAATGCCCGTCAAAATGCCCAGCAGAGCCGCCGCACCCAGTTGGCGTTGGGCTGCCGTTGAAGAAGTCAAGACCGCAATATTGGCAGTTTCTATTACCTCCGGTGGAGAGACCAGTTGCCACGCGATCGGCGGGGCAGTTTGCGATCGCAATTCTGCAATCTTGTCCACATATTGCTCAACAATGCCCATCTCGGTTTGCAATTCCTGTTGCAACTGTGATTCTTGGCGTAGTAGAGAGGCAAGCTGCTGGTGTTGCTCCTGCAACAGGGTTTTCGCTTGGGCGATCGTTTCTTGTCGCATCTCTAGGATTTGCACAGTTTGGGCAGTGGCGATCGCCTGTTGCAACAGCTCCTGATTAGTCGGTTCTTGAAAAAGTGGATTGTTGACATCTGCCCCCGGACGGGCTAGGTAGGTGGGTAGGGCTTGCGTTGCCACCTGCTGCATTTGAGCCATTAACTGCTGGTGTTGGGTGTAGAGGGCTTGCAGTTTGGCAGGGTCTACTTGCAGACGACTAATTTCGGTGGCGATCGCTGATCATTCGATCGCAATTGATAGAGCAGGTTGTGGTAGCGCGGTTCGCTGTTGAGGATTTGTAGCGCGATCAGTTCATCGGGCTGAAGCGATAACTTTTGCTGAAGCTGGACTTGGCGTTGCCGAGCTTCCGCCAGTTGGATAGTTACCTCAGAACCCTGTTTTGTCACTTCATTTGCCCGCTGAGCAAATTCCTGACTCTGGCTAGCAAGATTTTCAACGCCATTGGCTTGGCGAAATTGGTGCAGGTCATCCTGCAAGGTGTTGACCTGTTGCTGAACGTGGGGCAACTGGGTTTCGATAAAGCGAATGCCCCG
>JAAUSV010000178.1 GCA_012032525.1 Leptolyngbyaceae cyanobacterium SL_7_1 | reverse complement strand
CAATACATCCTTCAAATCTTTCTGCCCAATATAATCGGCTAACCGCCGTGGGCGCACTCCCTCTTCTGCCTTGCCCAACTCGTCGGCGGTCACTTGGGGTTGCAGCAGGGCGTCTTCCTCCAAGGGTGCCTTGGACTGTTTTTTGGATTGGTGAGAGGCGCGATCGGGGTTGGGTTGTTTGGAGGAAATGATCGCCATAGGGGTATCCCTTACACCTTAAACTGATTGCAGCCGTAACCTGATTGCAGCCGTAACCCGACTATACAGATGCACGACGTACTGTCACTGTACTATAGGAATCAACTGTTGGTGAATTCTAACCTGTCCTAGAGGTGGTATGACCGAATTGCCCTTGACCGTTCCTGCCGAACTCTCCTTTGAGCAGGCGATCGCCCTTACCCAAGCCTTGCTAGTGCGCCTCAGCCAAAATCAACTGACGGACGCTGAAACAGAATCCTACATCGCTGCCCTGGTCAACAGTGAAACCGGAGCGCGGGGATTTTTCGTCACCTATCTAACCGGAGAAGCGTCCCCCGCCGATCGCCCCACCGATGCTGTGATTCAAGCCCTCCGCACCTCTCCAGAGATTGTTTCCGAGCTGTTGGTGAAGAATCTAGCCATGTCCACCGCAATGGCGATCGCCCACTACCGCCAACGCCACCTGTCAATGGCAGAGGGTTCCGAGCGGGTGCGATCGCGCACGATGGGCTTGCTCCAACGCTTACAACTGCCCCTAATTAATCAAAAACTGCAAAGCCTACGGGAAACAGCTCGGACGGGAGAGGGGGATTACCAATCCTTTTTGAGTCGCTGGGGATACGATGCTGAGCAGCAGGAGGCGATCGCCACTACCATTACTTCCCTCCTGGGATTTCTGTAAAACCGCCCACCGCAGCAAGCCGATTCCGTAGGGTGGCGTTGAGCGCAGCGAAACCCAACATTGATCCACGGGTTGGGTTTCGTTGGCACTCAACCCAACCTACGGAACCTAGCTAATTTCAAGTAGCGGTGCTATCACGCTGCCGCAGATTCGATCGGTTCTGGCGACACAGGTTGCTGTGGCTCCGAGGCGATGAACTCGGCTAGCTGGGATTCGATCTGCTTGCGAACAATCCAGCGATATTCCAGGAAGTGCTCGTTGATGGCACAAATCGAGAGGTAGTGATCCCAGACTTGGGGGTTGTGGCGCAAAATGCCGATCAGATTGCTCCAGAACCGCCAGCGACTTTTGCGGACAACGCCTTGCCGCCAGCAAACGGTTAATAGCGCCCGGACACTCACCCAACTGACTTTGCGCAGAGCCGCTTTGTGTTTGGGCGCACCCAGTTTGAGGAAGTGGCGATAGGTGCGATCGAGATATTTCACCGGATCATACAACTCCCAAAAGGCATCAATGTATTCGCGAGTAATATCTTCGATCGGGCGGGTTGGGATGAAATTCATCAACGTAGTGTTGTTGATGTTGCCGTTGCCGCGTAGTCGTCCCTCTCGCTCTAGCCGATGCCACAGTGCCGTGTCGGGCAATGCCTGCAACATGCTGAAAAATGCCGTGGGAATGGCAGTCCGTTCCACAAATTGCACAATTCGCTTGCCTGCGCCCGCCTTTTCTCCGTCGAAGCCGATGATGAACCCTGCCATCACCCGCAAGCCCGATTCGATGATCGTATCGACGGCTTCTGTGAGCGAGTCGCGGGTGTTTTGAAATTTTTGGGTGAGGGCGAGACTGGACTCGTCGGGGGTTTCAATCCCCAGGAAGACCGCGTTGAAGTTACACGCCACCATCAGCTCCATCAACTCCGCATCCTGTGCCAGATCCACCGATGCCTCGGTGTTGAAGTGGAAGGGGTAGCCGTGAGCTGCCATCCAGGGTTGCAATTCCTTTAGCAACAGTTTGACATTGCGCTTGTTGCCGATGAAATTGTCGTCTACCAAGAAGATGGTGCGTCGCCAGCCCAACTCATACAATCGCTCCAATTCTGCTAGGAACTGACTCGGTTCTTTGGTGCGGGGCTTGCGTCCGTAGAGCACAATGATGTCGCAAAATTCGCACTGGAAGGGGCAACCCCGCGAAAACTGCACTGACATATTGTCATAAACATTGAAATCGAACAAATCAAACCGGGGGATCGGAGTGGTGGTGACATCGGGTCTGACTCCATCGGAGCGAAATACCCCTTCGGTCTTGCCCTGGGCGATCGCCTCAATAAACAAGGGCAAGGTAATCTCTCCCTCATCCAAGATCAAATAGTCTGCCCCCGCCGTCTCTACCTCTTGAGGCAGGGCAGTGGCATAGGGACCGCCCACCGCGACTCGCTTGCCACGGCGTTTTGCCTCACGAATTTGCTCTAGAAAGTCCTCTGCCTGAACAATCATGCCAGAGAGGATCACCAGTTCCGCCCATGCCCAATCGGTTTCGGTGACATCACCCACGTTGCGATCGACCAATCGAAACTCCCATTCCTGGGGCAGAATGGCAGCGACAGTAGCCAATCCTAGGGGAGGGAGGAGGGCTTTGCGATCGACCAGTTCTAGGGCTTTTTCAAATGACCAAAAACTTTTGGGGAACAACGGATACAACAGTAAAACGCGCATCTAACACCCTCAGCTATTCATTGAAGTTGGGATTTATCGATCGCACAGAGCAGAAGTTAGCATCCTCCCCTATTTGGGAGCGGAAACTTGCCTGAGCATCCAAAACCGGGGGGGAGTTGATGGATGGGTCAGGGTTTGCTCTATGCCTATGGTCTGAAAGCGGCTTAGTATTAGCTATTGGACTCTATAGCGAAACCTGAAGTTTCCAAAAAATAAGCGCAAAAAATTCAGATTTGCACTGTCTTAAAACTTTACACTTGTTTGATGGTGGTTGCTAGAACCAGTCGGACATTTTTGCGCTCATTGTCAACTCCCGTCACTAGTGTTGAATCGGCTACAAATCTGTGTGACCTGATGCACCAGCGGATCATTCAATCTGTTTTTGAAGATCCAGTGGTTGCTCAGGCGCTCACAAGCATCGCTGACCTGAATTTGCGTCCGAGTTTGCCAGGTGCGGACTTGTCCATCAAATCCCAGACTATAGAACTCACCGTTAGTATCAAAATCATAGGAGAGATTGATCGAGCGAATATTATTCTGATGCCCCTGGTAGATCCGACCGATCGACTCCCCGTGCCAATTCCACAGGCGAATTGTCCGATCGGCGCTGCCAGTATAAATCAAATTTCCATCGGAGGCGATCGCCGTAATCTCGGCACTGTGCGCCTTCAGCGGGGGTGTCAGCTCCCATCCTGCCCCTTGCCAATTCCAGGTGTAGACTCTGCCCTCCATACTTCCTAGCAGGATGGTTTGATCATCGGGGGTAAATTGCACCGCACTCAGCCGATCGCCCGGCTCCACTTCCATCAAGCTACTGGCGATCGAACTGAGCTGGGTATCAGCCACGGTGGCGATCGAGTCACTGCCATCCCCGTTGCTGTCGTCGAGTTGCCACATCTGGGTGGTGCCATCGGCGCTGATGCTGGTCATTCGATCGCCTGTGGAATTGAAGGCGATCGAGTGCACCCCAAATTCGGGGGGATGGGCTTGTAGGGGCTGACCGATCGGCTCCCCTTGCAGGTTCCACAACCGTAACTCCCCCTCTTGATTGCCACTGACAATCAGGGCTTCGCTGGGGTGGAGCGCAAACGCCAGCATGACTTCCTCTTCGGCTAACTGCAATTCGATCGGGATCGCCGTCCCATAGTTTGAGGTGTCCTGCCGCCAGCGCCACAGCTTCACCGTCCCGTCGTCACTGAGACTGGCAGCCATATAGCCATAATTGCTAAATGCTAAGTCGGTTGTGTCGTCTTTGTCGTAGTTGCTCAAGTTGTAGGTATAGAACTGTTCGTCATCCCAATCCCACAACCGCACGCTGCCATCATCGCTGCCACTGGCGATCGTGTTGCCACTGGGGCTAAATGCCACCGATTGCACCCAATCTTCATGACCCTGCATCGGTAGCCCCACCGGATTGCCCTGCAAATCCCAGGCGCGAATGGTGCGATCGTCGCTACCACTGAGAATCGTGCGACCATCGGGGGAAATCGCCACCGATCGCACCCAATCGCTATGACCCTGAATCTCCCGAATCAATTGCTCATAGCTCCACAGATTCACGGTACTGTCGTTATTTCCTGTGACGATCAGTTCCTGAGCCGGGTGAAAGGCGATCGACAACACGGCACTGGATGTGGCGATCGGCGCTCCCACCGGGGTGCCCTCCAGGTTCCATAGCCGTAATGTCGCATCCTCGCCCCCGCTGCCAATCAACGTGCCTGCCGCATCGAACGCGACCGCATACACCTCGTCAGTATGCCCCTGGAGCACCCGGACTTCCCCCGTCTGCCAATTCCACAGGCGCACTGTGCCATCAGTGCTGCCACTGGCAATCCAGGGTTGCTGGGCGTCGGGATGCACCGCCACCGACAACACCGCCCCAGTGTGTTGGGTTAGCTCCGCGATGGAATTGCCTTGCCAATCCCACACCCGCACCGTTTGATCACTACTGCCGCTCACCACATAGCTGCCATCAGGACTAACGGCTACGGAATTCACTGTGTCCGTATGTCCCTGCCACGGTTGCCCCACCGCTTCGCCATCCCACGTCCACAGGCGCAGGGTGCGATCGCTGCCTCCACTGACCACATATGCCTCATCGGGGCTAAAGGCAACCGCATAGACGTAGCCTGCATGTCCCTCCATGTAGTTTTTTTCCTTGGCAACGTCGATCGCCTCCCCCAAACTCACCGAGACCGAGTTGAGCAATTCCTGGGGCGGAAACCACTGGAATCCCCGGTGCAACGGTAAATAGCGGAGTGTGCCGTGTTGGTTGCGATTGGCAAGTTCGATCGTTCTGAGTAACCCGGTTACAGGGTCGATCGTTAGCGTATTTTGAGCATCTGCGGCATACTCCGCCAGTAGGGAACGTTCGCCCTGTTCGATGCTAGACAGAAGCAAGCCGCCCAAGCCCACCATCACCGCTGTCACCAAGCCAGAGCGCACCACCCCTTCAAAACGTTTACGGCGAACGCTACGACGGACAAACTCACTCTCGACTTGGTTAAACCAGGTACGGGGCGATCGCAACTCCTGTTTGAGCAACGCCAAGCGAGGATTGTTGTGCCAGAGATATTGGGCTTGGCGCTGCCAGTGCCCCCAGAGCTGAAGGGGATGCCAGCGGCGCAGGGTCTTCTGGGTGAGGAATTGTTGCAGCGTCGATCGGACTCGCTGCCAATCCTCGGCTTGGGGGGTCAACTGTCGTTGCAACAGGAGTTTTTCCTGCTCTTCCTTTTTCCAATTCAGCAGTCGTTGCCATCCCCGCACCAGCGCATCGTGGGCAGGTTCCACGTAGGAGTTGCCTTCGGAGTCTTGCCCCTCCACCAGCAGTCGGGCTTGGGAAAAGTGGTGGCGTACTTGGGCAACCCGATGGTGCTCCGGTTCAGGAAACATTAGCTCAGACAAGGGCACACTGCGCCGTGCCAACTCGCCGCCCCCGGTCGCCACCATGCGCAACATCACATGCTTGACAGTGTACTCACAGGCGGGATCGTCCTGAATCAGGGTGTTGTACTCTTGATCGGCGCGTTGGGTAAGCGATCGCATCACCCCACCCACCGCTTCATAATCCTGCTCCGTAATAGCGCGATTGTGGCGCTGACTGCGCAGATAGGTGAGGAACAACTCACTCAAGGTGAAGGAAAGCAGTGGTAAGGCTCCCGGCATTTGAGCCACCTCATCGATCAACCGATCGACCAGATTGTAGGGTTCAAAATAGATCACCCGCGCTGAGGCAGGTCGTTCGATCGCCTCGCGCAACTCTTCTCGCATCATCGCGGGCACAATGAACCGTGCCTGTGTCCATCCCGGCTCCAGTGCCAGGTTGCGCAACATTGGTTCAAAATCCGATCGCAGCGTTAACACAATGTGCAATCGCTGGAAATACAACCGATGCACTGCCGCTAACACCTCTAGAAATGCTTCCCGCTCCTTGGGATGCTGACAGAGGGTAATGATTTCCTCGGCTTGGTCGATCACCAGCAGCAATTTCTGCTGGGGATGGCGATCGATCAACTCCTGCACCGCTGCGGCAAATTTATCCTGGGCAAGTTGGACAAAGTTAGCATAGTCCTGTTCAGAGATTGCTTGGGGCGTTAGGGGCAAGGAATTGGTCGGACGGGGCGGGGTTGCGGCGAGGTGCAGTTTACTGGGGAGGGCGATCGCCGAAAGCTGCTCCTGTCCCAGCAAGATGTTAAGGGACATAAAGGGCGAGACTCCCGGACGCATGGGCTGGAGGATGTGCCAGCGATCGGGGCGATCGGGATCTTTTAGCTGGGGGATCAACCCCGCTTTCACCAAGCTCGATTTACCCGATCCCGATGTTCCCAGCACGATCGTCAGCGGATGGGTAGTCACAAATTGGCTCAATGCCCTAGTCAGCTTGTCCCGTCCAAAAAACAAATCTTTATGTTCTTCCCCGTAGGATTCCAAGCCTCGGTAGGGATTCAATGCCTCGTTTAGCGGTGGGGCATCGGGCAAGTTGAGCACGTGTCCGGGGGTGAGGAACATGTACTCGCCCTTATCGTGATTCTTTAAAGGATGCAGCCCCGGTGTTTGTCGCTTGGCATGGGTGGCGGTGGCAATCTCCACCTGCTCTCGAATATAGAAATACAACTCCGTGGCAGTGGTGACGCCATCGCCTGCGGGTCTACCGTCCTTGGCAGGGGGATAGAGATCGGCTCCGCCCTGCAATGCCTCAAACAGCGTGGCAGCGAAGGGGGAATGGTTGCTGCTGGTTTGCCCGCGATCGTCCTTTAAAGTCAAGGCATCCAACGCCGTTTGGTCGTAGGACGCGGAGGTAATCACTTGCCACGCCGGGTCTTTGAGGTAGCGATCGTAGCGCTCCCGGTGCATTTCCTCCGGTGGGACACCAATATCGCGCACACTCGACCAGCGAAAGGCTCCGGCAAAGCAACAGTCGAGAATGCCCAAAAAGTGCCGACAGGGGCGCATCCCCTGACCATCCGGTTGCCCCAACTTGATTAGGGCATCGTGCAACTCGGTCATTGGCAGGTAGGTGCTGGTATCTCCCAATTTGGCGTCCTGGGGAATCAGAAAACCGCAGGGACCGTCATCGTTGTTCAGCGCAATTCCGTGTCCGGCAAAGTAGAACAGGAGACGGGCATTTGTACCCAGGGTTTCCGGTAAATAGGTATGGAGTAATCGCCGTAGATGGGACAGGGTGGCTTTTTGATCAAGCAGCAACAGCACTTTATCGTAGTGGTGATCCTTTGCCAAATCCGACCTAATTGCTGAGCATCGGGGTCGCGGTTTTAAGGGGGGGAACGCCATTTTGGTATTGATTGATGCCAATCACCACGGCGAGGCTGCAAGTGAATTCAGACATGGTAAACGCAGGGGGTGACGGGGGGATGCAAACGGGCAAATCTGAATGGAAGAACCAACCAGGGAGCGACTACTGGCAAATGCGTCTGACCTGTTGGGCAGTGCGATCGCTTCTGCTCTGCAAAATCGAGTGATCGCGCAGGCGATCGCAGGCATCCTCTAATTTGGCGGTGGAACGAACCTCCCAATTGTGAATCTTGCCCTTAACATCGATGCTGCGAATTTCTTCAGACTCTCGAAAATCTGCTGGAAAGCTGATGGAGCGAATAATGTGTCGATGACCCCGTAGCGCCCCCCCAATCGGCTCACCATCGAGATTCCATAGACGAATAGTTTTGTCAACGCTGCCAGTGTAGATCCGTTCGTCATCAAAGGCGATCGCCGTGATCGCCTCTGCGTGGGCCTCAATCGGCGATTCTCGATCCACACCTTTACCACGCCAATTCCAGAAATACACCTGCCCTTGGTAACTGCCGATCACCACGGTTTGCCCATCAGCGCTGAAAGCAACGGTCGAGGGAAAATCAATCCGATCGATCGAGTGTGGGGGGTGTGAGCGGGTTGCCAAATGCATCCCAAATTCGCACCGTGCTATCCTCTGCGCCGCTGACGATCCAGCGTCCATCCGTGCTGATGGCGATCGAGTTGACGTAGGACTCGTGGGCGTCGATCGCCGTTGTCCGAGGTTGCCCGTTCAAGCCCCACAAACGCAGAGTGCCGTCTAGATTGCCCGTCACTACCAAGTTTGCCGACGGGTGATACGCCAGGGCGTAGACATCGGTATCCCCCTGGGACAATTGCACGTCCTCACCCTGGATGTATTGTTGTTGTTCCGCATCCCATTTCCATATCCCTACAATCCCGTCGTAGGTGACAGAAACCACCTGGGTGGCATGATCTACAAAGCTCAGATCGAAGACCTTATTATCGGCATTAAATCCCTGTAGCCCAGTGGCAACATCGTGCACCTCCTGCCACTCCCACAGACGAGCCGTATAGTCAACACTGCCACTGAGGATGCGATCGCCACTGGGGGTAAAGGCGATCGCCTGAATCCCATCCCGGTGTCCCCGCAACGGTTCTCCCACCGAGTGTCCTTCTGCCACATCCCACAAGCGAATGGTGCGATCTTGGCTACCACTGGCGATCGTGCCCCCATCGGGGGAAAAGGCGATCGCGCTGACACTGCCCTCGTGCTCCTCAAAGGGTGGCAGGAAGGCAGTGCCATCCAAATTCCACACCCGCACCGCCAGATCGCCCCCACCACTGGCTAGCAATGTCCCTTGCGGATTGAACGCCACCGACAGGACACTGGTTTCATGCCCAGCAATTTTAAGGATGTCATCCCCCTCCAAGTTCCATAGATGAATGCTGCCATCGTCGCCGCCACTGGCAATGTCTCCGGTAATCAAGTCATGGTTGGGATTGAAGGCAACCGATGTCACCGCCCCCTGGTGTCCTGTGAGAATTTTGACCTGCGTTAGGGTGACGTGTCTGGCTTCGCCCTGCGACTCGACTCGCCACAGCCGCACCGTACCATCGTCGCTGCCACTGACTACCCATACCCCATCCGCACTAAAGGCAACAGAGTTGACAGCTTTTGTGTGTCCAGAGAAAACTCCGATTACCCGCCCTGCCCTGTTCCACAGTCGCAGCGTTCCATCACTGCCTCCACTCAGGAGCCATTGACTATTGGGGCTAAATGTCAGGGTATTAAGTTGATGATTTTGCTGCTTTTGCAGATCGGATTCAGTGGCAGCGCCGAAGGGGTCTCCCTGCAATTTACCAGTGCGATCCCAAACATGGATCAGGGCATCACTCGTAGCACTTGCCATCCAATTGCCATCAGGGCTGACCGCCACCGCATTGACAAACCCCTCGTGCCAGACTCGATTCACCTCTTTTGAGACTAATACCGCTTCATTCAAACTCGTGGTGACTTGGTTGACCGGGAAAAATCGCATCAAACCCCGCTGTTTTTGATCGGCAAGGGAGACGATCGTCATCAAGCCCGATAGGGGATCGATCGCTAGTTCCCGCTGAGCGCTCTCAGCCGTGCGGATCATATTAGTCAGCCCCATGCCAATTAGGGCGGCAGCAGTTGTCAACGACAGCCCCGATGAAATTGTCAGCATCAAGATCCAGCGCAACCGCACATTAAACCGTTTACGGGCAACACTGGTTTGCACAAAATCGGTTTCA
>JAAUSV010000177.1 GCA_012032525.1 Leptolyngbyaceae cyanobacterium SL_7_1 | reverse complement strand
CACTAGTTTTAATCAACGACACCCGAAAGCGGAGCGTCGGACTTTCAAACCAAATGCGCTCCTCAGCCGCCGCATGGTCATAGGTCGTGCTCAAAACAAACATGCCCTCCGGAGTCAGGTGAAACGCCGCCGCTGCCGGAATCGTTTCCGCATAGCCCTGGTCACGGAGCAAGGTGCCCCGCGCCGGATCATCCGGTAGAGGCACCGGCACTAACACTGCCGTTCCCTTCATGATCTCCGCATCATCCCAATCGGAATGGCCCTCCCAATCCATCTGGAAGGGAGCCACCGCCGCAGCCGGAGGCACCTGATAGCGCTGACATAACTCCAGTACCGCCGGATGGTTCAGGGGCAGGGGAGCAATGTGAATTTCCGAGTGCACCGCTTCAAAATGGCGAAACGCGAGATGATGCGCACTGCGTTGAGAACGCCAGTGACCAATCGAGCGATCGACAAAATCAGAAATCTCCATGCCAGTATTGAGAAACAGAGACAGATCAAAAGCCACCCCATCCGCACGCAGCCTTGCACCAGTGTGCGGATCGAGTGGACCCTAGTCAACGATCGAACCTAATTGATTTCCGTAATGCTAACGATTTTGCCGCTGGTGCGATTAATCCGTTGAATTTGGGGAGTCATCTTGCTCGCCGGCACAATAAACTCCTTCATGCTGACCCGGCTAGGACCTGCGAACTTGACCCCAGAGACGCGAATTTTGAAGGATTTTTCCGTCCCCGACCCAATCACCGTCGCCGTCGAAGGCTTGATCGCATTCGTTGCATTCGCCGCAACCGCATAAACGAGTTGAGCCGACTTCACCGCACTACTGACTTGCGCCGGACCGCGATCGAGGGCAAACATGCGATTGTAGGTCACTTGGCTTTGACCGACTTCGGTATTGGCGCCGCGATTGTAGGGAACGACATTGTCGCCAAAGGTAGCTTGATACTCAGCACTATCAATATAGGAATCGATTTCCGCGTCATAGCCTTCAGCGACACAGCGAACGATATGTTCAGAGATTTCCTTTTGGGACTGGGGCGCACGACCCAGGATATGCATAAAGTTCAATTCAACAAAGCGGTAGGGGGCACACTTTTGGAAATAGCGATCGCGATAGAAATCAGATTTGGCGACGGCGCGCACGAAGTCCCGCACGGAGATACTGCGATCGCAGAGTTGGGATTCAGCAGCGACGAGGCGTTCACTTTCCATGACGTGGGGGTTACCGAGGACCTGCTTGTAGACGGCGCGGATTACGGCATGGACATCCTCAAGGGAGCTAGATTGCCAGAGTTCGAGGGGGGCGATAGTTGCCATGTTAAAAGACTCCTAAAAATAGATATGGTCAAGGGGATAAAAAAAGAGAAAGGCAGATCAATCTGGATCCCGTGTGAATACAAAGGATTCGTTCAATCTGCCTGAATCGAGAAAACTAGATGGGCGTGATACTCGCGATCACGCCGCCTTGCTTGTGAATGCGTTGATATTCTTGGGACAATTGGTTGTAGGGGACATAGTAAACCTGGTTACTACGGCGGAATTTGGAGACCCGGTTCAGGGCATTGGCACGGTACCCCGTGACTTCAATTTTGTAGATCTTGCCATCGGCATCAGCGCCTACGCCTTGACGGGTAATCCCAGCAGTTGCGGGGGTACGGAAGGTAGAACCGGGGGGAATGACCGCCGTGGGGGTGGCATTAATTACCAAGGCATTGAGCTTCGGTGTTTTACCCGCCAAATCGGACTTCAACGAGCTAGTGGAAGCCCCGCGCACCAACTGGAAGAAGTGAGTAAAGCTAACCATGTGGGTGTAGGACTCAGTCTTCCAGCCGCGCAGATAGGGGACGATATTGTCACCGAAGGTGGTTTGATACTCCTCACTATCGAGATAGGAATCGATTTCAGCACCAAAATCGCCTTCATCGAGGATGGCGCTGTGGGCTTTCATTTCGTCATAGCTGTTGGGAGCGCGACCGAGCAAATGGCGGAAATTCAACTCAATAAAGCGATAGCGGGGAGTATCGCCAATGCGGGACAGGTATAGATCGGACTTTGCCACCGCCCGGACAAACTCGCGAACACTAAGTTCACCGCGTTTGAATTGGGATTCGGGCACTGCGAGGCGCTCACTTTCCATAATGTAGGCATTACCGAGCACCTGTCTGTAGACAGCATTGATGAGGGTTTCCACTTCTTCATTGGAGCGACCGGGCACCCACTCCATGGGGGGAGTTTCATCAAACAGGCTGACACCTAAGCGAGAAGCTGGTCCAAAAGGCATTAATCAAATCTCCCTAATTAACAACAAAAATCTGAGAAATAGGTCTCAAGGATTTAAGGGAAGCATGAGAGTGCTTGAGCATTGCGACATGACATATCGCAATGGCTACCGAAGCAATCACAAATTTCGGGTTCATAAACCACGTCCAAAGGAGCAATCTAGCGAGGGTTCACCGGACGCTTGAGTGTTGAACGGGGACGACTTCGAGCAATTCTGAGAGCGATCTGAGCGCCAGAGGGCATCGAGTCGATTAAGAGTTTTCTAACTCCAGCAAGGCTTTTACACCTTACCATCCTCAATCTTGATACAAGGTTGTAACTAAAAGTATCAAGAATCGTTAACTTTTATTGTTTAGATTAGTTACACCACTTTGACATCACTTTGGCGGACTGGGTGTGGGTGTGTTAGGTGCTGGGTGTTGGGGGTGTTCTGCTTTTGTGGAACTCTTGATCTGGTGCAAATTGGACTTTGCGATCGCGGGTTTCTAGTAGTTGAGGGCACAAATACAGATAGCATTCCCTACTTAGCACTCAGCACTCAGCACTCAGCACTACCTGAACAATAGTTACTGAACTTACGCTGGGGTCTTCTAGGGCGATCGCAACGGGACGAGTTTTTCTGACCTGATGGATGGCTGTCCGCAATGCAGGAGGGGCAATCGTACGACAGAGCCAAGGAAGATGGACTCTAAGTAAGGGCAGGATGAGCCAAAGCTATTTGTATCAGGATACGAGATTTGAATAAAATTATTCCCAAACTCTCCTTCCCCAAACGCTTGGCAAAACTCTTTGTAGCTTTGAGGTAGAAGGATATTTGTCTCAGCTTCAAATTGGCGTAGCTCATCTTCTGAAAACACCATGATGTTCCTACAGTTCTACTTTAAATACAGTATTGGAGGGTTTATCTGAGATCGCGGATTCCCAGCCAATTCCTGCTAGAAACTGGACAGCCGAGAGGGTTTCAACCACATCGACTCCCCATTGACCGGGTTGGAGTGCGGTGGGGGAATCAGAGGTTGGCGGAGTGGATTTGATGCCGCCGAGCACTAAGATATTAGGCAGTTGAGCGGAGAGCGATCGCCGATGGGTCGCCAAAATAGCGGCGCAGAGTTCACCGATCTGGGATGGGGAGTAGTCTTGCGGGGGAAAGAGGACTTCGACGATCCAATGGGGATGGTCAATCAAGCGGCAGAGGAGGGTGGGGTGGGGTGTAAAGCCATGGATAAAGAGCGTGGCGAAGTCTGCCCGTGAGAGTTGAGGAACGGAGCGATCGGGAATATCAAAATTGTGGGAGAGGAGCATTCGTCCTTGGGTGTGGTTTGTCATGAGTTCATCGGTGTTCAAGTTTTCTTATTCAGCAAATCGGCGATCGCTAATCCACTGTTGAATGGTTTGGAGCGTCATCCAGACGAGGGCACCGCCGAGGAGTGGGATCGCGATCATGAGTAAGGGCGAACGAATTCCTAGAGCTTTGGCGACGATGTGAATAAAAATCATGTGCGTCAGATAGATATAGTAAGCGGCAGCGCTCAGGATTTGGATGGGTTGTTTGAGGAGGTGGGGAACTGGCAGATCGGGGAACCAAAGAATGACTAAGGTGCCGAGCATCCAGATATTTTCTGAGAATCTATCGGACGGGATGACGATGAAGGCGACGACGACAAAGAGGAGTGTGGATCGGATTTTTTGGGTTTTGGAGTGGGAAAAGTGGAGAATCCAGCCGAGGGCAATCAGCCACATTGATAGATAGGGCATTCGGTTGTATAGATGGTCTGTATTCCAGAAGTAAGGAGCGATCAATGCAACTCCAACCCAGACACTCAAGCAAAGACAACCAAACACCCAAGGCTGAGCCCGGGCGAAGGTGCGGAGCGATCGCAGGGTAAAGGGGAGGGTGAACAGAATGATACACTGAGCTAACACCTCAATGAACCAGACCGGAAAAATGGAGGTGATATGAGGATCGATAAAATTACTCACCAGTAGTAGCACTGGGGCATTGAATTCGCGGCGATGCAGTTGATAGAGAATTGAAAGTACAAAATAAGGGATCAAGAGATTACGGAATAGGGAGAGCAACGGTGCAATCACCTGTCCTCGGAGGAGTGCTTCTCCTTGGAAGCGGGCAAAGTTTAACCCTGCAATCATTAACAGTAGGGTCGCGCCGCCGCCAACTGTGTCTGGTGGAAGTAAAGGGGTATGACTGATGACTACACCGCCGATCGCGAGTGCCCGAAACAGAATCGTCGATTCGATCGCGCTGAAGCGAGAACGGCGTGGGGTGAGTTGTTCGAGGTCGCTGAGGCTGAGCTGTTCCCAATTGGGGGGAAGATAGCCTAAGGCTCGTTCCAACGCCATGGAAAACTGCACATAAGACAGGGAATCGCCCCCCAAGGTCACGAAGGTGTCGTCGGGTTCCACATGACGCAGATTCAGGGCTTGGCAAAAAGCCGCTTGGATGGGCGTGAGATGACTGGGCGTAGGATTGTGTGAACCGGGTTCCAGAGGCTGCGATTGATACCAGTCTGCCAATTGTTGCCGTTGAATTTTGCCGGTGGTCGTTTTGGGTAACGAGTCTACCTCGACAATGGCGATCGCGCTAGGCGCATTCACCCCGAAGGCTTGAGTTGATTGTAAGACGGCTTGGTGTAACTGCTGGCGATCGACCGCCATTTCTGGAGTCACCGCCACCAAAAAGCCTTCTCCGCGTAGGGGGTCTGGTTTGCGACAGACGGCTAACCCACTCCGTTGCCCGATCGCCTGATAAATTTGGGTTTCTAGAGCTTCAGGAGAGACTTTAATGCCGCCGCAGTTAATCACATCATCGGCTCTGCCGTTGTAATACAAATACCCGGCTTCTAAGTTGCCCAAATCTTTGGTGACAAACCATCCGTGCTCATCTTGAAGGGGGACGACCTGACCCTCGATCAAATAACTCTGGGCGACATGGTCTCCGCGAATGGCAATTTGTCCTTCTGGGGTAATGGTCACCTCAACATCTGAGATCGCCTGACCCACGGAGTCTAATGCTTGTCCTTCTGTTTGATGAATTTCCAGGAACGTTGTCCGCGAAGCTTCGGTTAGCCCATAATGCTGGACAATTTTGGCATTGGGAAATAGCGCGTTGATCGCTTCCTTTTCGGCTCTGCTCATTGATTGACTGCCGATTTCGATCCACTGTACCCGGTTACCTGCCTGCCCAATCAAATCCTGATTGTCTAGGACGATCCGCCACAAACTCGGCACCGCAGAAATTGCATTAATCTCCCCTTTCCTTAGCAGGTCGCCAATCTCCGCAGGGTTAAAGCCATTACTAGGAATAAACGACTGCCCGCCTGCGGTCGCAACCGCTTGACAGCGCCCAAACCCGAAAGAATGATAGACCGGGACTCCGACGTATTCCCGAATACTGTCATCCATTTTCATCACGGTGTTTAGCCGCGTTACGACATTTGCCAAATTTTTGTGGGTGAGCATGACCCCTTTGGGTGTGCCTTCGGTGCCAGAGGTGAAGGAAATCAGTGCAATCGCGTCGTGTTGGGCTGGGGAAAAAGGGGTGGTCACCCAAGTGCCACCAAGGGGCGGAGTCAAAATTTGGTTTAATTGGGCAGCCTGAATGCGATCGCGATCGTCTTGATTCCGCAAGGGCACCACGACTTGCCCTGTATTCAGGCAAGCAAATATCGCTTCGACATAACTCGCCTGATTTGCTGCCACGATTCCAATGCGTTCACTGGAAGGCTGCAAGTTTTGCGGCTCTTGAAATGCCTTGGACTGTAAAAAATCTTTTCAACAATCATGAGGATGCGCAACCCTGAATTGATAGCGATGGTCAGCAAACTTAGGACATCAACAATCCGTCTAAGTATGAAATCCTGAATAAGAGTTTCTGAGTATTTTGCAGCACAATACATAAAAACTAAATATTTGCTGTGTCCATCGTCTAAAGGATTTTTCCCAAAGCAAAAGTCCCCCCTATTTCTAGGGAGGACTCTCTGAATTAAACTCTATCAAATCATTACTTCAAGAGCAGAAACTAACCATTGATAGCGGGAGCAGTCAAAGCGACAGGAGTAGCTTCGCCAGCAGCCAAATCCAAGGGGAAGTTGTGAGCATTACGTTCGTGCATCACTTCCATACCCAAGTTAGCGCGATTCAACACATCGGCCCAGGTGCTCACCACACGACCTTGAGAGTCGATGATGGATTGGTTGAAGTTGAAACCGTTCAAGTTAAAGGCCATGGTGCTGATGCCCAATGCGGTCATCCAGATACCAACCACAGGCCATGCACCCAACAAGAAGTGCAAAGAACGAGAGTTGTTGAAGGAAGCGTATTGGAAAATCAAGCGACCGAAGTAACCATGTGCTGCGACGATGTTGTAGGTTTCTTCTTCTTGACCGAACTTGTAACCGTAGTTCTGAGATTCGGTTTCGGTGGTTTCACGCACCAAGGAAGAGGTTACCAAGGAACCGTGCATGGCGGAAAACAAGCTACCGCCGAACACACCTGCTACACCCAACATGTGGAAGGGGTGCATCAAGATGTTGTGCTCTGCTTGGAACACGAACATGAAGTTGAAGGTGCCGGAGATACCCAAGGGCATCCCGTCAGAGAAAGAACCTTGACCGATGGGGTAGATCAAGAACACTGCGGTTGCTGCTGCAACAGGTGCAGAGTAGGCAACACAGATCCAAGGACGCATACCGAGGCGGTAGGAAAGTTCCCACTCACGACCCATGTAGCAGAATACGCCGATCAAGAAGTGTAGAACAACGAGTTGGTAAGGACCGCCGTTGTACAACCACTCATCCAAGGAAGCTGCTTCCCAGATGGGGTAGAAGTGAAGACCGATCGCGTTGGAAGAAGGAACAACTGCACCGGAGATGATGTTGTTTCCGTACATCAAGGAACCTGCAACAGGCTCACGGATACCGTCGATGTCTACGGGGGGAGCTGCGATGAAGGCGATGATGAAGCAGATGGTTGCTGCCAAGAGGGTGGGGATCATCAATACACCGAACCAGCCTACGTACAGGCGGTTGTTGGTGCTGGTGACCCACTCACAAAAGTTAGACCAAGCGTTGGAGCGCTCGGTACGCTGTAAAGTAGTTGTCATGGTTTTGATAATTGCGTTGGTTGGTTATGTATTCAGCCTTTTGTGTGGGCTGTTATGAGTAATGTAACGACTTTTTGGGGTTTTGTAAAGAAGTGTGTTCGGTTTTCAGTAATTGTAAAACTGATGAGGGGGATTTGATTTACTTATAGGCGATCGCTGGGGCAGCAAGCTAAGAGCGGTTCTGATTGCCCAAACATCCCGTCTGTCTTGCCTTTCTCTGTCGTCTCCGCCTGATTGCATCGCCTAAAGACGATCCTGGGAATGCTGGGATTGGAGTAGTCTGCGCTGATGAAATCAGTATTTTATTGGAGAGGAATCACTCTCAGAATTGTTGCAATTGAGTCGTGAGATGATCGAAATAGGGTGTGAGGCGATCGCGAAACTCGGGTTCAATCCGCCTGAGGCTAGCGACTTTAATCTGTTCTAAGCCAAAAATCATCGCATCAAGGGGCACTTGCAACTCTTGATAGAGCAAGTTCAGATAATGCAAGCCGGTGGGACTGGTGTAGTGGGTGTGCTGTCCGGCGATGCCGTAGGTGATGCAGCGCAGGAAGTGCCAAAAATCTCGCCAGCAAGCAGTGGCCCGTTCAGGGGGATAGAGTCCGCCGCCGGGGTTCTGTGATGCCGGGAAAGGTGTTGAGGAGTTCGGCTCTGGCTTCATCGACAATCTCAACGACCTGATCGCGTAATCGCGTTGCCACGGGAATCCACTTAGCGTTGTCTGGGGCGAAGGTCTGAATTTGATAGAGTTCTTCGTCAGTCAGATATTGGCGGATATCATCGGCGGCTTGGAAGAGGGCGATCGCTTCGGGGGGGTGAGTCGTTTGCCAAGCCTCAAAGCTGACAATGCGGGCTTTCAAAATTAGGGTTTTGACGGTGTCGCTGAGTTGGGGATTCATAAAGTAATCGAACGCGAGCATCAGGCGCGATCGCAATTTTAATTGGTTTTCTCAATTTCAATTCTAATGTTCCAATGTGTGCAATCCAACGGATTGCAGTGCCCTATCAGGGGACGTTGCTTGTGCCGCCCGTTGGCTCAGGCTTCAAGTTTCAGTAGGCTAGAATGGGGCAAACCTTTATCAAGAAGGAAGAACGCGATTGCGTATGGTAGTTGCAAGGGATCCCAAAACCTGGACTGACGAAGCGTTTATGGCCTTGCCAGACGAGGGCGGACGCTATGAGTTGGTAAATGGGGAGGTGATTACCATCGGCAACTCAGGCATGGAGCATGGCAATCTGGGCATGTTTTTAGGGGGGGCTATAGAGATTTATGTGCGCCCTAGAAAATTAGGAGTTACCTGCGATTCCAGCACGGCTTTTACGATGAAATCGGGCAACAAGCGATCGCCGGATGTGTCCTTTGTTGCTAGAGAACGCTTGTCAGGGGTAAAACGCCTACCCAAAGGGTATTTTCAAGGTGCACCAGATTTAGCCGTGGAAGTGATTTCGCCCAGCAACACCTTTGAAGAAATTCATAACAAACTGGTGGAATATTTTGAGAGCGGCTGTCGGCTGGTTTGGGTGATTCACCCCGATGAGCAATGGGTGCTAGTGTATCGCCAACCCCAACCCGATCGCTTGCTCAAAATAACGGATGCGCTCACTGGTGAAGAAATCATTCCAGACTTTACATTGCCTCTCGCTGAACTCTTCGCCGAACTCGATTTTTAAACTCATCATAGCGTTGGTCAGCAAGCTTAGGACATCAACAATAGCTCAAATACTGAGTCTGGTTAGGTTTGCTGACTCGCCTCTGCTCAGATAATTTGACTTATGGGACTTCCAAAAATTATGGCGGTATCATCCAAAATTCTAGCTCTCGAAAAGACGCATTATGACGCATTATCAGGAGCTAGAATTTGGCACTGATCAGCATTACTTTTCAAAGCGGAAAACAAAGTTTTCGTTACCGACTTGGTAGCCTGTAATCTTTTTTCCACTAGAGTGGAAACTAACTTGAAGTTGCAGCGATTTTCCATAAAAACCATGCAACGTTAATTTGACTTGATTTCCTTGAATTGTTCTAGCCAAATCGCCTTGTTTCATCACAACATCTTGCCACTTACCGTTTACCTGTTTGGACCCGATATGCCGCCAAGTGGCCGTTCCGCCACCAACAGGAACACTCAGTTCTAAGGGCGATCGCCCTTAGCTTTCCGGTGCAGAGAATCTAGCAAGCAATTCCTCGCGGGAGAGTTGCAAAATCAAGCTGGTGTATTCTTCGGTGGGTAAGGCGAGAATTTGCGGGACGATCGCGGCTAGGGCGGCATCTAGTTCGGTAAAGCGTGTT
>JAAUSV010000176.1 GCA_012032525.1 Leptolyngbyaceae cyanobacterium SL_7_1 | reverse complement strand
CAAACTACCCGCGCGACCCGTGGGTTGCAACTCCTGCAAGTGCTGAGCCGGACTAATCGTAGTATGCGATCGCTCACCGATGCTTTCAAGCGCCGGGGATTTGGCTACGTGGTGCTATTGACCACGATCGTTATTTTTGCCGGGGCAGCGGGCATGTATGCCTTTGAGCAGGAAACTGCTACCACCCCTGGGTTTGACAGCTATGGTACAGCCCTCTGGTGGACGGCAATGTTGATGACTACCCTGGGATCAGACTATTTTCCTCAAACGGCGGAAGGACGGATTCTCTGTTTTCTACTTGCCCTCTATGGCTTTGCCGTATTTGGCTATATCACTGCTACCCTAGCCACTTTTTTCATTGGGCAGGACGCAGAGGATGAAAGGGCTGAGATTGCGGGGGAGCGATCGATCAAAGCCTTACGGGAGGAGATTGCGGCGTTGCGATCGGAGATCCAACAATTGTTCCCTGACCATTTCTAATTCTGATTGATCCTGACCCTCTCACTCGCCACCGGAGTTTGCAAACTTTTGGTAGAGGTTAATTGAGTTCCGTTTCTCTATACTAAGGCTGTCGTGTTGACCGAGCCTATGGTAAACCCAGAACTGCCGATCGTTTGGCGGAAGCTTCAGACAATGGCAACCGATCTGCTGGTGTTGCTGCCAAACATTGTGTTGGCGCTGATTGTCTTTGCCATCTTCTTTTTTGTTGCCAGGGTGTTAAAGCGGACAGTGCGGCAATTGACCCGTTCTCACCGTCAAGCTCGCAACTTGGGGTTAGTACTGGGGCGATTGGCACAGGGAACCACCGTGCTGATGGGACTATTTATTGCCCTATCAATCGTAATTCCATCAATCAAAGCCAGCGATCTAGTGCAGCTTCTAGGAATTAGTGGGGTGGCGATCGGCTTTGCTTTCCGCGATATTCTGCAAAACTTTCTAGCGGGAATTTTGATTCTGCTAACGGAACCGTTTCAGATCGATGATCAAATTGTGTTTAAAGACTTTGAAGGCACAGTCGAACAGATCCAAACACGGGCAACGATGATTAGAACCTACGATGGGCGGCGTATTGTCATCCCTAATTCTGAGCTATTTACCAATTCAGTCATCGTCAATACTGCCTTCGAGCATCGCCGGTTAGAATACGACATTGGCATTGGCTACGGCGATGATATTGACACGGCTCGACAACTAATTTTAGAAGCGATCGACGAGATTGATGCAGTCTTGAAAACCCCGGCTCCCGATGCGATCGTCGTGGGGTTGGCAGACAGCACCATCAATATCCGTGCTCGTTGGTGGGTACAGCCCCCCCGGCGGGCGGATGTGTTGGCAGTGCAGGATCGGGTGCTCACCCAGATTAAAACTAAGTTGACTGCGCATGGGATCGATCTGCCCTTTCCCACCCAGCAGATTTTGTTCCATGACCAAACTGAGGCGACCGATGGCGATCGCACCCGTCAACGGGAAGGCTGGCCCGCTGGCAACAACACCGTCCCCAAGCCCCGCAGCATTAGCCATGCCCTGTCTCAATGGGCTGAGCGGTCGCAACGCAATGGTCAGCCGAACGATGCCCCCACTCACCCGTCTAACTCTGACCAATGAAATACGCCAAGCTCAGCAAATTTTGGGACTCGCTGCACTCCAGCTTTTGGTTTGTGCCCACCTTGATGGTGTGCTGGCGATCGCCCTCTCCCTGATCACCATCGCCATTGACCAAGCTCAAGACACCGAGGTGCTGAGCGAACTGGGCTGGGCATACTCCCTCGGACCCAATGGCTCCCGGGCGATTCTCTCAGCGATCGCTAGTTCCATGGTCAGTGTGGCAACCACGGCGTTTTCCATCACGATTGTTGCCCTCCAGCTTGCCTCGTCCCAGTTTGGTCCACGCTTGCTGCGCAACTTCATGCAGGACACGGGCAATCAGGTGGTGTTGGGTACGTTTATCGCCACCTTTGTCTATAGCCTCATGGTGCTGCGGACGATCAATGGGGTGGAGGAAAATGAGTTTGTTCCCCATCTGGCAGTCACCTGTGGCATTGGCTTGGCGATCGCCAGCATTGGGGTGTTAATTTACTTTATTCACCATTCCGCCTCATCCATTCAAGTAGATCAGGTCGTTCGGCGCGTTGGGGATGATCTAAACCAAGCAGTCGATCGTCTGTTTCCTGAAAAACTGGGACAGGGTAAGTCAATAGGGTTGGGAGAACTCCACCCCACAGATATACCGAGAAATTTTGAACGAGATAGCCGTTCAATTCCCTGCTATTGCAGTGGCTATATTCAGGCGATCGACGATAGCCAACTGATGAAAATTGCTACTCAGCATGACTTGCTCGTCAAGATTCAGCCGCGCCCCGGTCGGTTTGTGGTCAAGGGCAGTGCGATCGCCTGGGTGTTTCCCAGTGAGCGGGTCAATAAGCTGATGATCGCGCAGATCAATGATGCCTTTGTGATGGGTGCCCAGCGCACAGAGCAGCAAGATGTCGAGTTTTCCATCGATCAACTGGTGGAAATAGCCATCCGCGCCCTCTCACCGGGAATCAATGATCCGTTCACAGCAATCCGCTGCATTGACCAGCTCAGTGCCGCTCTCTGCTATCTCGCCCAACGCGACATTCCCTCACCCTATCGCTCCGATGACAACGACCAGTTGCGGGTGATTGTGGAACCGATCACCTTTGCCGATCTAATCGATGCCGCCTTCAACCAGATTCGTCAATATGGACAGTCGAGTGTGGCAGTCACCCTGCGCTTGTTAGAGGCGATCGCCACGATCGCCCACTTTACCCACCGCTCCGCCGATCGGGTTGCCCTACGCCGCCATGCAGAGATGATCGAGCGCGGTAGTCGGCAGGAAATTGCGGAGGAGTTCGATCGCCAAGCCATTAAGGATCGCTATTTGGCGGCGGTGAAAGCGATCGAACTGGCTTAGTGGGGGTGGCTATTCTAGGTGATCGATTGGGGTGGTCGGAGGCGTTAGGACGCAAAGATGGATTCGTCCCGTTGGAAGGCTTTAAATTCCAATGCATTACCGCTTGGGTCAAGAAAAAACAGGGTGGCTTGTTCCCCCACGTCTCCTTTAAATCGAATATGCGGGGCAATCACAAACTCTACCCGGTGTTGTTGCAGGCGATGTGCCAACGCCTGCCATTGCTCCATGTCTAGAATCACCCCCCAATGCTGCACTGGAACCGCTTTGCCATCAACAGCGTTTGTCGGAACTGGGGCGTGGGCAGAGGGGCTGAGGTGGGCAGAGGGGCTGAGGTGGGCAGTGATTTGGTGTCCAAACAAGTTGAAATCAATCCAAGTTGGGGAGGTTCTGCCGACCGTGCAACCGAGCACGGTTTCATAAAAATCACGAGTCGTTGCCAGATTGCTTACAGGAAATGCGACGTGGAATGGACGAAGGGTCATGGTTAAGCTCTGAGTGATACTAACTCTATTTTAGAGGCGAGCCAGACCCCGCTTGAGGGCGATCGTCACGGCATGGGTGCGATCGCTGGCTCTTAATTTTTCTAAAATATTGCGCACGTGGAACTTCACCGTTCCTTCGACAACGCGCAGTTCTTGACTAATGGTGCGGTTGTTTTTGCCTTGCACCATTAATCCCAATACCTCCAATTCGCGCTCAGTCAAGCTTGAATCGGAGAAGCGTTCAGTTAGTTTTTGGGCAACAGCCGTCGTGAAATACTTTTGTCCTGCATGAACTTTGCGAATGGCTTCAAACAACTCCTGACAAGGGACATCTTTGAGTAAATAACCACGCACCCCGGCTTGCAGCGCCCGATAGATATCTTCATCCCCGTCATAAATTGTTAAAAAAACCACACGAGCATTGGGAAACTCAGTGCGCAGAGTCATTACCACATCCACCCCTTCCATGTGACGCATTCGCGTATCCATCAACAACACATCGGGTTGGTGCTGCCGAAATCGGGCGATCGCTTCTACTCCATTTTGTGCCAATGCTACTACTTGAAAATCTAATTGTTTCTCTAATAAAGCCGATAAGCCTTCACGCAATGGTGGATGATCGTCTGCAATGAGTAGTCGAATGGGAATCAGGTTCATTCATCACTCCTTACAATCTGTTTGCTCAACCCTTGACTCAATGAGGACGGATCGCCAAACAGGATTGTAGTAGTTGGTCGTAACACGGATAGAAAAACGATATCAAAGGAATTGAAATATTCCCTTGATTCAAATCACCCTGGGGCGATCGTTGCTTAAGAAATTCTGTAATTACTCTTCAGTTCCGCTCAAACCCTGATCGCAAGGCAAGGAGTTGATTATCTCCTTAGAATAGCCTCCGTCCTGTCCTCCCAAGCAGTATCAAAACTAGTACCAAGAGAGGGGACGTGGAAGCAATCTCCCCATACATTGAAGTTGGACATAAGAAGTCTCTGTTAGCACATTGCTCGCTCAACAGTTTCTCAACGGTTGTAAGTTTGGGAGACCTCGTGAACACCCTTGCCCTACCTATTAGTCAGCGTGATCATGTTCAAGGGGCGATGACAGCCGCGATCGCCCTTGTGCAATATGGGGATTACCAATGTCCCCACTGTGCCTCCATCTATCCGGTCATTCAAACGCTCCAGCAGCAGTTGGGCGAGCAATTGTGTTTTGTCTATCGACATTTCCCCTGTCCTGAAATTCATCCAGATGCCCAACATGCTGCCGAGTCGGCGGAAGCCGCCGCTACCCAGGGTAAGTTTTGGCAAATGCACGACTGTTTATCTGTCAATCACCAGGCGCTGAATAATGGTTACTTGGTGGAGTATGCGATCGCCCTCAAGTTGGACATAGAGCAATTCCTCAGAGAGGTGACAAGCGATCGCTATGTGCAGCGTATTCAAGAGGATGTGGAAAGCGGCAAAGCCAGCGGGGTAATGACCACACCGACACTCTTTATTAATGGGTATCGGTATCGAGACAGGCTAGATCAACGGACACTGTTGAATGCTCTACAAGCCACAGTGTAGGCGATCGTCTAGTAACTCAAGCACTCATGAGGATCGAAGGATGAAGCGAATTACTCTCTTGTTGCCCTCAAGGTATTTTCGATCAAATGCTCTATGGGTATTGGGTTTAGTATTGAGTCTTTTACTAAGCAGAGGGTCGATCGCCAGTGAGCTGGCTGCATCATTCAGTCTTTTTCAACCGATGCAGGTCGCAATCAATGGCAGCTTTATTAGCCCCTTAGTAGAGTTGTTTGGGGATGTCTCGGTGGGGCATCAGGTTTTTGTTGCCAGTAACACGGTGATTAGGGCTGAGCCTGATACACAGATTTGCATTGGTAACGAAACCAATTTGCAAGACAACATTCTTTTTTTAGCCATGCGCCATCTACCATGCCTACAACAGACTGTGGCGAAATTGCCAGCAGTACGGGCGAGCGCAACAGTATTGCCCATCAGGCAATCGTTAGAAACTCAACGATTGGTAATTTTACCTTTGTTGGGTTTCATGCAGAGTTGAGCAACGTGGTGTTAGAAGATGGTGCCTTTGTGCTGCATGGTGCTCGTCTAGAGAATGTCCGCATTCCACGCGATCGCCTTGTCCCGATTGGGGCGGTGATTACAACTCAGGCGGAGGCGGATGCTCTACCCCTTAAGACTGAAGCCAATGCTGAGTTTCAAAACGAAGTTCTAGAAGTAAACCGAGAGTTTGCTGAACATTACGCTGAGTTGTTTGAGTCTCAAGGGTTTGGCGCAGTCACTAGAATCAGCCCGGCTCCCCCTACAAGCTGGAATCTCAACCCAGCCAGCCCCACGTTGGCAGATAACATTCGGCTAGACGAGTTTGTGCGATTGGTTGGAGATGTGCGACTGGGCAGCAACAGCGTGGTTGGACAGCGTACGTCAATTCGTGCCGATGAAGGCGCACCAATCGAGATTGGAAACAACGCTGTGATTGAAGATCGAGTCACCTTTCACGCTCTTAAAAACACCAGCATCCGCATCGGGTCTGACTTAAAAACGAGTGATAATGTTGTGTTTCATGGACCCTTGCAGGTAGGCGATCGTTTGACGATTGAAGATGATGCCATTCTCTTTCGCTCCACCGTTGGCAACCGTGTGACGATTGGAGCAAACGCGATCGTGGTGGGGGTCACATTGGCAGATGGGGCGGTGGTGCCACCCAATGCGATTGTGACAACCCAGGAACAAGCAGATGCATTCGTACCATCGCCCTAGATAGCCAAAGCCAGGGTATTTCCTAAACCCAGAGGGAGCGCTAAAATAGCATCCTCAAGGATGACTGGCTAGGGAGATGAGTCGATTGGATATTCGCGAAGATGACCTAACAGGGAAGCCGATTGTTGATTTGCTCCGGGAACATCTGGAAAATATGTATGAAATTACACCCCCTGGAAGTGTGCATGCGCTTAACCTGACAGCGTTGCGATCGCCCGATATTACTTTTTGGACGGCTTGGGAGGGTGAGGAATTGCTCGGATGCGGGGCACTGAAAGAACTCGATGCCACCAGCGGTGAGATCAAATCAATGCGCACTGTCAAGGCTCACCGCCGCAAGGGGGTCGCCTCGAAAATCCTTGAACACATCATCAATGAAGCTGAACGGCGGGCTTACGATGCGCTGTATCTAGAAACAGGGGCTTTCCCGGAGTTTGCTCCAGCACGAGCACTGTACAGCCGCTATGGGTTTGTGTACCGGGGTGCCTTTGCTGATTACAGCGATGACCCCAATAGTGTGTTTATGACCAAGCTGCTTTAGCTCTCAGCAACTGGTAGTGATAGTTACAGCAGTTCTCAGATGGGTAAGCCACAGATGTAGAGGCGAACCGCCGTTCGCTCTTAGGCTGAAGTGTGGTTTATGCAGATGAAATCCCTTGTAAGGATTTTTGGTGGGGAAGTTCTTTGTTCAGTTGCCATAGCGCTCTGCTCGAAACAGATAGTGTCCCCGACGCACGGTTGCTATCACATCCTCAGGAGTCACACGAGTGACGATCGAAGCAAAAATATTGCGACTGGCACGTAGATGGGGCTGAGTAAAATCTAAGACGATGAAATCAGCAGGTAGTCCTTGTTCTAGGTATCCATAGGTGTCGTTATGCAATAGCGATCTGACGTTACTAGTGACCATCTGCAAAATCATTCGTGGATCAGGGCGCACGGCATCCCCAAATTGACTTTTGGCTACTTTGTAGGTGAAGTCTAACTCTGCAAACAAATTAGGACTATTGAGCAAGCCATTGTCAGTACCAAGCAGTAAGTTGGCATCACTTTCCATCAGCTTGGCAATGGGAGGCAAGGGCAGTCCTAGGTTGGCATTGGCACGAGGATTTAAGGCGAGATTCATCCGGTGGGTGGAGAGCAGGGCGATTTCCATCTCGTTTGCCACAGTAGCGTGAATAACCAGATTAGGGCGATATAAATCAATGGCGCGTTCTAGATCGCCTCGTCCCGTAATCGCCACGCTAGTCTCCCGATAACCCTGATTTTCTAGGCAGTGAATCGCAGAGAATTTGTTGTGCCGTTGGACAATCTCGCGGATCTGCAACCAAGCCCGATCGGTCAGGTCATTCATGGTGCTTTCGGAAAAGCCATCGGCGATCGACAGGATTGACTCAAGTTCCAGCAGGGCTTGCGGTGAAAGTTCAGCTTGATTTTGGTGTAGCTCCTGCGGGGTGAACGGCAAGCAATTGAACTGTCCCAAAATAATGGAATCAATCCCCACTTGGTCAGCCGCTTTCCTCAATAATTGACTGCCATAGAGTCCTTGTTCTCGAAAATCAATGTGCCCGATCGTGCCAGTTCGGGTCATGTATCCTAGGTGATTGACGATGTGGAACAAAAGCTCTGCTTCAGAACGCTTTGCCAATTCTCGATATTTGTAGCCATCCGGACGGAAGAACCCTGCTTCTAAGCTCATCCCGGTTGCTCCATCGGGTAGACAAGAATCCCCCACATGGGTGTGGCAATTGTAAAGCCCCGGCATGATCACTAGGGCACCCTGATCGACCGTGCGACAGGGTGCTCTGAGGGATATTTGCTGAATAGTGTCGCCATCCACAACCAAGCGATCGCACCAATAGGGATCAAGTTCAGCCCCATGGAGAATGATGCAGTGGGTGAATTCGAGCATATAGCAATCCTAAGCAGTGCGGAGCCGCTTCCGTTCCCTATTGCCAGTCATATTAGATTTTTTACCACGGGAAGGCGACGATTGAGCAGTTGCCTGTCCTTGATTACCACCGCGCCGCTTAGAACGGGGATAATCGGATTGTGGTTTTGCCTCAGCTTGAGAGGAGGCAGTTGGCTCGTACCCCACAATTGCAGTCTTCAATAGCTTTCGGTTCAGCAACTGTTCGATCCCTTTCAATAGGGAGGTTTCATCCTTAGAAACCAAAGAAATTGCTCGTCCTTGATGACCCGCGCGTCCAGTCCGACCGATGCGATGCACATAGTCTTCAGGCACGTTGGGCAGTTCAAAATTTACTACGTGGGGCAGTTGGTCAATGTCTAATCCGCGCGAAGCCACATCCGTTGCAACGAGAACTCGAACCTTCCCTTGCTTAAAGTCATTGAGGGCACGGGTTCGAGCCGCTTGACTTTTGTTGCCGTGAATCGCAGCGGTTTTAAGTCCATCCTTTGCCAGTTGCTCGGCTAGGCGGTTGGCTCCATGCTTGGTACGGGTAAAGACCAACACCTGTCTCCAGTTATTGAAACCAATCAGATAGGACAGCAACTCCCGCTTGCGATCGCGATCAACCGGATGCACAATCTGCTCGACTTGCTCCGCCGCCGTGTTTCGAGGTGCCACTTCAATCTGAACTGGGTTTTTGAGCAGCGTGTTAGCCAGTTGCCGGATTGCTGGCGAAAAGGTAGCCGAAAACATTAGGGTTTGCCGAGAGGCGGGCAGTTTAGCCAAGATTTTGCGAATGTCGTGAATAAATCCCATGTCTAACATGCGATCGCACTCATCCAATACCACAATCTCAACCTGGGAAAGATCAACGGTTTTTTGAGACAAGTGATCTAACAACCGACCCGGAGTCGCCACCACAATATCGACTCCCCGCTTTAGGGCTTGAATTTGAGGCACGACCCCGACACCGCCATAGACCACTACCGACTTGAGAGACAGGTATTTACCATAGGTTTTAACACTATCGCTGACTTGGACTGCCAGCTCACGGGTGGGGGTAAGGATGAGGGCACGCGGGGCGCGTTGGCTGGGATGATTGGCACTTAGACGGTGCAATAGTGGCAGTGTAAACCCCGCTGTTTTACCAGTCCCAGTCTGGGCACTGGCAAACATGTCTTGCCCCTGCAAATTGGGGGATAGCCTGCTGTTGAATTGGAGTCGCTGTGGTGTAACCCTCATCAGCAACAGCACGTAACAGTTCGGTCGAAAGACCGAGAGTATGAAATGTCATGGATTAAAACGCTCCTAGATGTGCCCCTACCCCAAATGAAATGCTGGGACCAGTCTTAAGAGCAGTAAACTTGTGATTTCTCTTGGGTAGCTCGAATAAACGAGTTCCAACATGCAACAACAGACCGGATCATGTTGCAGATGTTCAACGTAACATACAGATGAAGAATCTGCAATAACACGTAGATAGGGGCGCGATTGGGCGGCGATCGCTTTATAGATTAAATAAGTTGGCAATTGAGCAAGATATACAAGGCTGCTCTCAGCGCTAGTCACTACAGCACTAATCACGCTTAGGGGT
>JAAUSV010000175.1 GCA_012032525.1 Leptolyngbyaceae cyanobacterium SL_7_1 | reverse complement strand
CTCAGGCAGCATATGGTAGTGGGCTTGTGTCCAGGTTTGTAGAGCGCCTTTGTAATTTTGCAGGGTGGGATCGAGGCGAATCAGTTCTGTTTTTTGTTCTAGGTGGGCATCTAGCCAAGGGCGGATCAACTGCAACGTGTGGGTGCTGAGATAGAGCACCGCCAGCACTGCTTCAAAGGCTGCCGCCAACCGAGTGTCCCGTCCAGTGGTGTCTCCTTGCGCACTGCCGCCTAGGACGAGATAGCGATCGAACCCATAGCTGCTAGCAATCTCCGACAAGATCCGATCGCTGACTAGGATCGATCGAATGGCTGACAACTCCCCCTCACTCAACTGGGGATATTGCTCAAACAAAAACTCTGCCGATGTCAACTTAATTACCGCATCCCCAACGAATTCTAACCGCTCGTAATTTGCCTCACTCGATGCTGTTGAATCGGTTAGTGCCAGATCAAGCAACTCCCATCGCACTGGCACCCGATCGGGTAATCCCAATTTTTGAATAAACTGCTGGAGTTGTTTCTGGCGAATCGGATTCAAGGACATGGAAGGGCGAAGAAGGAGGGCGGAAGGAGGTAGGTTGAATGTTAATCGATCGCTGTTAATAGGGAGGGAAGAGCAAGACATAAGCCGGGTTCTGTTCCCTTGTAGCCATGCTAGCAAGGGGGCAGTTATCTATCTGGGATAGTTGTTACCAACTTCCTCAAGCGGTGCTTTTAAGCGGGACAGGGAAAAGACCAACCTTTGTCCCTTCGACCTTGCTCCCGACCGGGGTTTACCGAGCCAGTGCCTCTCGACACTGCTGGTGCGCTCTTACCGCACCCTTGCACCCTTACCTGTGGCTATTAGCGATTGGCTAATGGCTTCATCGGCGGTATGTTTCTGTGGCACTCTCTCGCGATCGCTCGCACTGGGCGTTACCCAGCAGGTCTGGTCTTTAGGGAGCCCGGACTTTCCTCAGACAATGTCTGTAACCACCTCGCCTACTCTTCCCTTAGCTCCAGTCTAAGGGGTTTGTTGTCACTCTGCTTCCTCAGTAGGCAAACAAAAGCGGCGCCACTTTTGTAAATAATCTTAACAGTGTTGCCTAAGTGGGTTTGCAAATAAATAATGCACCAATACTCTAAATCTGTAAGGGCGAACGGCTATTCGCCCCTATCGTGTCCATGGGATACTATTTTTCGTATACATCCCTGAGTGAGTTGCTTTGTGTGCTGGGTTACTAGAAGTGGTGCGATTGCTAAATTTACTTTTTGATTGGAATTGGGATGTAGTCTGTCCAAGGGCGTTTCTCGACGGTGAAGTTGCAGTCGAGCATGTAATGGTGAGGTTGAGTTTGCGTATTCGAGTTAAAGTCAGTAAATCTTAGTGCTAGCCGTAGTGCAAATTTAACGGGCTTTTTGCTTGCCATAAAATCGGCATACATATCTTTAATTGTTTTCGATGTTTTTTTGTTATTTGCTGCTTTCTTGAGTTGATCAAGGTCCACAATCGGAGCTTTTGGTTCTAAAGTATTATTTTCTTTTAGCTCTAGAAGATCTTCAGCGGTGAGTTTTTCCTTGAGGCTGCGACCGGGGGCAATGATGGAGGGAGTTTGGGGTTGGGAAAGATTGAGCCGCTTATCAGCGGTCATGCGAATAACTCGACGCGATCGCCCTTCGTAGTCCGTCAGTGTGCTTTGATCCCAATCGACATGGATTGATTTATCCGATGATTTGTTGTCGATGGTGGCTTGTAATTCCTTGGGTTGATCGGGAAATTTGTAACGATCTTCAAATTTGAACTTGATATCAATTAAATCTTTTAGCGGAGTACCATCTAGCGTGAACTTTTCAAACTGCTCCTGCATGCTTTTTTTATCAAGCCCGATCGCTGTTTGATCATCTAACGAGTTGAAGGCTTGGTAGCCCACATACATGACGGAAATCAGGTAAACGGCAACGATGACGCTATCAAACTGTTGCTGATCCATAATCAACGGAAGTCCGTAATATCAATCCTCTACAAACCACTACAAACCTTTCTGGAATTTTTCCAAAAATCGTTAGGGTTGTTTGGCTGGGACTGGTACAACTCACCGTTTATAGCATCGTTCCCTCGATTTCAGCGTAATTTTCATAATCCATCAGTGCCGGAGGGGTTGGCGATCGCTCTGCCACCACCTTTAGGACGAGGGCACCAATCGCTTGCGTAGGGAGTCTGCCCGTCGTTTGGCTGTCGCATTTTTGGGTTCGTGCTTGAGAGCGTCTTCGTAGGCAGCTAGGGCTTGGGTAATCAGTTGTTTTTTCTCGTAGGCAAACCCCAGATTATTGAGCGCCGTAACGTAGGTGGGCACGAGATCGAGGGCTTCTTTATATTGTCGAATGGCGAGATCGTATTGCTCCTGGGCGGCGTAGGAGAACCCCAAGGCATTGTGTAGGACGGCAACATTGTCTGAGCCTTCTAGATCCTTTGCCTTGATGGCTTTCTGAAATTGGGCGATCGCCTGGGAATAGAGCTTTTTGTCTAACAAAATCCCCCCCAGTTCGTAGTACTCCTGGGCAGTGCCTTTTTCCTTGCTCAGTTTGGTTTGCAATCGGGAGAGGGTCATCTCCACACGGCGAGTCTTGAGCACCTGTCGAATCACAAAGATACTCGCCCCCGATAGTAAGCCTACTAAAACCCCAAGATAGACCGCTGGTAAAACAGTAAAATCCATAGTTGCGATTAAAAGCGACGCGCTTTCTTCAGCCTACACCATCTGTTCCACCCGCTGGGAGTACTCCGTCAGAATGGATAGTGTCTATGCCCACGGCTTGATCAATTTGGCGAAAGCCATGGTGTTGTAAGCGGTGGAGCAACCCTGTCAAAATCCGCCGTACCATCCACGGACCTTCGTAGATCCACCCTGTATAGACTTGTACCAAACTGGCTCCAGCGGTGATTTTTTCCCAGGCATCCTCGGCGGTAAAAATTCCCCCGACTCCGATGATCGGCAAGGTGCCAGTGGTTTTTTGGTAGATAAAGCGGATCACCTCGGTCGATCGCTGACGCAGCGGTGCGCCGCTGATCCCACCCATCTCATCTTCGACCCGGTTTCCGGTGGCGCGGAGGGTTGCAGTTGTCAGCCCCTCTCGGTGAATGGTGGTGTTGGTGGCAATGATACCCGCCAATTGGTAGGTTTGGGCAAGTTCCACGATCGCCGCGATCGCCTCCCACTCTAGATCGGGGGCAATTTTTACCAATAGGGGCTTGTCTCCCTGGTTTTCATTTTGTAAGGCGGCTACGATCCCTACGAGTTGATCGGCGGCTTGGAGCGATCGCAATCCTGGGGTGTTGGGGGAGGAGACGTTGACTACAAAATAATCGCCCCACGGCTTCAGCAACCGAAAGCTTCCGACATAATCCTCTGGAGCGGCGTCTAGGGGAGTCACCTTGGATTTGCCCAGGTTAACCCCCACTGGGTAGGCGGGGGTCAAGCCGCGCTGTTGTCTGGCTTGGAAGCGGGCTGCCATTGCCTCTGCCCCTTGATTGTTAAACCCCATACGATTGAGAGCAGCCCGATCGGCGGGTAATCGAAATAATCGCGGCAACGGATTCCCCGGTTGGGCGTGCAGCGTTACCGTACCCATTTCCGCAAAGCCAAAGCCAAAGTCAGACCATAGCCCAACCGCAACGGCATCTTTGTCAAACCCTGCGGCTAGCCCCACCGGATTGGCAAAGCTCAGCCCCCAAAGAGACTGGCAAAGGGCGCTGTGTTCTAGACAGTACGATCGGTGTAGGGCGCGGGTGGTAAGCTGGGCGATCGGGTGGTCTGTGTCCTCTAACCCCTGTAGCCAAGCCAGTGTCCAGCGATGGAGCAACTCTGGGTCAACGTTTAGACCATGAAACAGCAATGGGCGAATTCCAATTTGATAAATATCTGTCCCCATATTTCAAAAAACTCTGACTTGAGTAAATTAGGATGAATGGTTTGCTGGATAAGCGTTTGAACCAGCGATCGCCCCTCAAATAGCGAAAACTTAAGGTTGCGAAACTAATTACAGTTTCTCTAGTCAAGGCATTCTAGATGATACTAAGCATAGCGACGAATCGAATGGAGCAGTCTTCTGGGTGATTAAGGGATAGGAGAAGTTCTCTGCTCAGCGCCCTTTAAAGAAGTTCTCACTCGTCGCGGCATTAGATATCAGGTTGCATCGGTTGAAACAAGCTAAAGTAGTTCAGAGTTGACGTTGATTGCTAACACCAACCAACCCGATCGGATTAGGGATTGGATGCGGTTTGTGGAGGGAAATCGGATTTACCTTTCCCAATCGCATCTCACTGGTTTCCGCCATTGTGGCGTTTGGATCTCTGACACCTTTAGCAAGCCCGCAAGAGCGACGCGATCGGACAGCACAATTGAAACCAAATTGGTGCATGGAAATCCCGATCGCCACTCTAGATTTATAGTGATCACTTATGGCATAGGGAGTGCTGGAGCACAGCGAGATGGGGGCACACAAGGAACCATCAACACAAGAAAAACAAGTGGTTGCCCTAGGACGCACTCTTCAAGCGTTGCGTGAAGGCGAAACTGAAGAGGCGTTAATTGAGACGACCGTTCAGTATTTGCAAGCCGAGTTTGAGTATGCTCTGGTTTGGATCGCGTTGTACGATCGCGTTGAGCATCGGCTGGTGGGCAAGGGAGGATGTTCGCCCCAAGGCGATATCCCCATGCTCAAGCAACGACTCGCGCTCTACCCTGGCGATTTGCTAGAGCAGGTTGTCATGCAACAACGTCCGCTGGGAATGCCGGATTTGCGGGAGGAAACGCGGGCAGGGGAATGGCGCAAGATGGCGCAGCGCTTAAACATTCAAGGAACGGTAATCTTTCCGATCCGCCATAAGGATCAGTGCTTTGGGGTAGCGCTGTTGGGATCTAACCTCTGGGGCATCTCACCCCACTCAGAGGAAAAAGCTCGCCTGTCTACGGTGCTGGGAAATCTGGCGGCGGCTCTCTACCAACTGGAACAGGAGCAACAACGCCAGCAAACCAAACAACCCGCCCAGCCCTTTTTGAGCTTGCTAACGCAGTTGCGATCGCTGCCCACCTTCAAACACCGTCTGCAGGCGATCGTGCAGGAAACCCAGCGGTTCATTGCTGCCGATCGGACTACCATCTACTGGTTTGAGCCACAACGCCGCTGCTTTTGGCAACGGGTTGGCAATACGGGCTACAGCGATACGGACGGTGATGAAATGGGAATCACTGCCCAGGAAGTTAATAGTTTTTACCAAGCATTGGCAGCCGACCAGCTTGTCTCGGTTGGGGAAGCCCATAGTGCGCTCAAAGCCGACATCACTGGACGGTTGATGCAATATATGGGGGCGCAATCTCTGATTGCCGCTCCTATCTTGTTCCAACAGGAACTATTGGGCTTTTTGGCGGTGGAAGGGGATGAAGCCCGCATGTGGACGGAGGAGGAGAAAAGCTACATGCAGGGTGCTGCCCATTTGGTTGCCCTGACTGCCCCCCTAGAAGAAGTGGAGGCGACGATCGCCCAGGTTAAGCAAGACCAAGCCCTGACGGCTGAGGTCTCCTGTGCAATCTACAGCGATGACAACTGGAACGACACCTTGAGAAGAGTGGCGGAGCGCATCTGTCAGCGCTTGGGAGCCGAGCGGTTTGTGTTGCTGGTTTACAACCGCGATCTAGAAAAATTTGAAATTTGTTACCAAACCCAAGCCAACGGTCGTCGCCTAGCCGATTCCTATCTAGATGAGCTCAACAGCGTGGATTGGCAGATGCTAGAGCGCAGTAGTGAGGCGATCGGGGTAGAGAATCTAGAGGAAGATTTGAAACTGATGACTTGGCGGGAAGCCTTTTTGCACGTGGGGGTGCAAGCGTTGCTGGTGTGTAGCACCACGGTGGGGCAACCGCTAGAAGGGGTGGTTGTGCTCGGCTATGAAACAGCCCGCACCTGGAACCGCAATGAGCGGGAGATTTTGCGGGTCGTCAGTCAGCAGGTTGGAGTGATTTTGCACCAGTGGCAATTGCAACGCCAAACCGCGCAGCAAGAGGAGATTAACCAGGCAATTCAATGGGGCTTGACCACGATGCAGCAGATCCAGGAGTTGGATCGGCTGGAGCGATCGGCGATCCAACAGATTGCCCAATTACTGCGTGTCCCCTTGGCAGCATTGATCCTCTGGCAACCGGGGCGACAAACGGCTCAGATCGTTGCCCCTGCAATCTCGGCGTCCAATTTTGATCTATTGATGGACGTTACCATCCCCGTGCATACCGACAATTTGATCCAGTGGGCACTCCAGGCGGATGGGTTGTTGCCCCTCAGCATTGATGATGTTTCGATCGATACTCGTCAATGGTTGACTGGAACGGAGATTGGACAACTGTTGGTGATGGCATTGCGTACCTCGCCGGAGCATGAGCCTACGGGGATTATCTTGGTTGCCGATCGCCTAGAGCGCTATTGGCATGAACGCCAGTTAAATGCCATGACAATCTTGGTGAGCCAGTTGGCATGGTCGCGCCGCCACCTCACCCTGACGGCTGCCCTCACCCATCAGCGGCAACAGTTGGAACAGCTCAACTGGTACAAAAACCAACGCTTGGGAGAATTTCAGCAACGATTAGACTTGGCGGTGCAACGGCTAAATGAGCTTAGCCACAAAAAGGATGCGCTCGCCAGCATGCGCTATCACCAGATTGTTCGCCAGCTAGGAGGGATGTTGGCAGATGTGGCTCCGGTGCTGCGACAGGAGCAATGGCAGTTTACCAGCGAGTATCAAACCATTCCCCTTGCCACCTTGCTGAAACGCGCCATTGACCGGGTGGATGGGCTAATTAAACAACGCCAACTCTGGTCACAAGTCCACAACGAAACCAATTTGACGATCGGTGGGGATATTCCCAAGATTGAATTTGTCCTGCATGAAGTCTTGACCAATGCCTGCCAGCGATCGCCCAATGGTAGCCGCCTCGACCTTTGGTGTCGCCCATTGGATGCGCAGTGGTTGGAGATTTCGGTGACGGATCATGGGGCGATCGAGCCACGCCTTCTAGAAGAATTGTATCTGGGTCATCCCCAGGATTGGCTAGCACCCTCGACGCTGGAACAGCCGCCGGGGCTACACCTGGTGATCTGTCAGACGATTATGCAGCAACTGGGAGGCGAGTTTAATCTTTACCGACTAGAGGATGGTCGTAATTTTAGTAGGCTAGTGGTGGCGATCGCTGCGGATGCACCGTTGCGTCCGAGTAGTTTTGAGCCTGAGCTTTGATCAGCTAAGTTGTCAAAGTTGATGAAAACACCCTCAACTACTCCTGTTCATCATCATCAGGCAACTCCTCCATTTCTTCAGCAATCAACGTTTGAAAGTCCTCTCCACAATGTACATTCAAGTGAATAACAGCAGCCAGCAACTCTGCCAGAATCTCAGCTTGCTGCCTTGCACTTAAGTGGGGTGACTGAAGCTGATGAATTAAGGTAGTAACCGTTTGACACTCTGAGCCTAACTCCATAATTAATGTGTTTAGCGTAGAGTTGGCAACAGGAACGCGATCGCGAATTTGCATAGTTACTTCCCCAATCGTTTAAGTGCTTGCTGAATTGCTTTCTCAAAAGCATGAATCTCAGTTTCCCAATGCCTGATTAAGCCTTTATCAGGAAAACCCTTTGCATACTCTAGTCTAATCTTTTCTTGATGTTCAGTAATGCGCCTATTCAGTGAGCGAATTGCCTTTTTGTGGTTTTTCTTGCCCATACGATCTCAGATCTATTCACTTTTTAACCAAACACCTAATACTGCTGAAGTTGCACCTTATTATCATAATCTTCTTCAAATAGTGGGGGCTGAGTCGAGCAAATGTAAGCGATCGCCCAGTTCTACCAATCTATCCTCTTAAGCACGATCGCCTGTAAAATCATCAAAGCAGGTCTAACCCTCACCGACCTGATTTCTATCTGCTTTGATGACACTTCAACCGACACCGATATCGCTTCAACCTACTCCGATAACGGTTGACCCCTTACTAACCTCGCTTTGATCTGCATTGATAACCCTCAGACCTGCATCAATCACACTTCAACTTATAGCCGCCACGCTCCAACCTGCATCCCCAGCGCTGCAACCGTCATCGATGCAGTCTGAACCTACATCAGTGAAGGCTAAAAAGTAGATCTACTTATTTTCAGAGTGAAGCGATCGCTCCCCTGACGCAATTGTCTAAGAATCCTGACAATAAAATACTGACAGCGAATCTGAGATTGGATTGGGGGGCGATCGGATTGAGGCTGAGACAAAGACCCCCGGCTTTTCCTAAAAAGCCGGGGTCTGGGGTTGAGGGTAGGGCGATCGGGTAGGAAAGTACTGGCAATCCTAGTAAATCATAGGCAAACTAGGTGCAAGAGGTGTGTTGGAAAAACCGTTCTGCGATTTAGTTTTGTCATTACCCGCCGCAGATGATCCTGATTAGAAAATGCGTGCTAGCTCCAGCCTGGGTAGAACAGGGTAACTGTTGGTTACTATCCCTTATTCCTCAACAAGTCTAATAGAGATGAATCGTATGACCTTCTCAGAATCCCGCAGTGAAATGGTTCCAGTTCAGCTTCCCAATAAAGCATTGGTTAAAGTCGAAGTGTCCCAAACGGGTCGGGAAGATGTGGGGTTTGAGGTGAAGTCTTTTCAAGGGGTGACGGACGCGATCGAGGGCATTGCTGAAGCGATCACAACCTCGCTGCAAAAGGTGTCTCCCAGCAAAGCCAGTGTTAAATTTGGTCTAGAAATCCAGATTGAGCAGGGGAGTTTGGTGGCGGCGATCGTCAAGGGGATGGGCAAAGCCAATCTGGAAATTGTGCTGGAGTGGGAGAAGTCGGAGTAATGGTTGAGGCATGAGTCAACTAGAAAGTCTTTTGCACCAGTGCACGGTTAAGCTCACCGTTCCAGGTCGAGCGGGTTGGGGGACGGGCTTTTTTGTGGCTCCGGGTTTGATTTTGACCTGTGCCCATGTGGTGCGGGGGGCGACGGAACCGATTGGAGTGCGGTGGCAGGCTCAGGAGAATTGGGCAGAGGCGGTGGTGGAGCAGTCATTCCCTGACCCCTACGACTTGGCGTTGCTGCGAGTCAGTGTTCCGATGGGGGTGAATCCGCCTTGTGTGTATTTGGATGAGGAGATTCGCTCTCGTGACCCGCTGTATCTGTTTGGTTATCCTGACCAAGATTTTCCTAATGGTTGTCCGGTGACGTTTCACTGTGAGGGGTTGACGGAGGATGAGCCAGCGTTGATCAAGTTTGCGCTGGGGCAGGTGCGACCGGGGATGAGTGGGTCGGCGTTGTTGAATCAGCGGACGGGGAAGGTGTGTGGGGTTGTCAAGTTTACCCGCGATCGATCGTTTGATCTGGGTGGGGGTGCGATTCGTACAAGTGTGATTTTGCAGCAGTTTCCTCAATTGTGGGAGCTTCAAAGGGAGTTTCATGGGGGCGATCGGCATTGGGTAGAGCTGATTACCCCGCAAACCAAAATCAACTTTCAAACCTATCTGGAATCTGTTGCCACAACCTATGAAAAGTGGCAATTGTATTACACACTGACCGACGCAGAGAGCAAGCAACGACAGGCGCAGGAAGCAGCCCCACTGTTTGACTTTGGGTTAATGGTGCAGACGGTGCAAAAGCAGGAGCGCGAACAACCGCAGCAAGAAAAGCCATTGCCAGAAAAGGTCGAACGATTTTCGGTATTG
>JAAUSV010000174.1 GCA_012032525.1 Leptolyngbyaceae cyanobacterium SL_7_1 | reverse complement strand
CCCACCTGCGGCTGGCACAACCCCCGCCCCGGGGACGACGCCCAGGGACACCTGCTCCGGCTACCCCACCTGCGGCTGGCACAACCCCCGCTCCAGCGACCCCGCCTGCGACTGGCACAGCTCCGGCACCAGCCACCAGTCCGGTAGCCCCTGGGTCTCCGGCTCCGGTTAGCCCAGTACCAGCCACCTCGCCCTAGCTCTGGTTGCTACGCCTTCCCTATTCCCTTGATGCTGTTCTGTGCTTGTTTTATTTGAATTCGCCTGTTTTTGAGGAGGAGTGATCGTGAAGAGATTGTTTGGATTAGGAAGCATGATCGGTGGATCGATCGCTCTACTGGCGACCCAACCCGCCCTAGCCGACGCGACTCGCGTCACCGGGATTTTGGTTAATCAATCGGCAACTGGTGCGACGGTGACATTGGAAACCAGCAGTGGCGATCGCCCCCAAGTGTTTACGGTGACTCGCGGCAACGCCCTGACCGCCGACATCATCAACACCCAACTGGATCTACCCCAGGGCAACGGATATCTGCAAAACAATCCCGCTCCTGGCATCAGCTCAATTATGGTGACCCAGCTCGATGCCAACAGCATTCGGGTGACGGTAAATGGAGAGGCAGGTGCCCCCGTTGCCCAAGTCGAGCAAAATCGTCGCAGCATTGTGTTGAACTATAATTTGGCGACAACTGGGCAATCCCCCGACTCCACCCCGATCGCGGCTCCCCCAATCGGCACGTCCCCGGCACCAGCCCCGATCAACCCCCCTGTGTCCCAGGTTCCTGCCCCCATCCCCCCCGCCACGCCTGCCCCTGGGGTGTTGATCCCAAACCCAGAAATCACCATCGATGGCTTGCCCGCCCTGCCTCCCGGCTCCACCTACACTCCACCCCTGGCGCCACGGGCGATCGCCCTCCCCTTGGCGACATTGCCACCTCTACTCTCAATGCCGCTCCAGAAGGGGTGGATCTAGATACAACCGAAATTGTCCCCCGCCTAGTATTGCGGGATGCCCCGGCTCGCGATGTCCTATCGCTCTTGGCACGGGCGGCAGGTCTAAACGTTGCCTATATTGCTGACAACCCCGACCAAGCTGCCCAAGCAGACCCCACGGCTCCACCCCCACCCGGAGGAGAAGCGTCTGCGGACACTCGCATCTCCCTAGACATCGAGAACGAACCCGTGCAGAACGTGTTTAATTTTGTTCTACGCATTACAGGGTTACAGGCAAATCGGGTGGGACGAACGATTTTTGTAGGTCCCCAATTGCCCGACGATTCGCGCAATGTGATTATTCGGACGCTGCGCTTGAACCAGGTTTCGGTGACGGATGCCGCCAACTTTCTAACCACCCAAGGAGCAGAAACCCAAATTCCGATCGAGCGGTGGAAATCCAATCGGTGGGCGAGGGAGCGGGTGCTCGGACGATCGAAATTCGCACCCCCGATATTTTGGCGCTGCGAGCCCAGCAGGGGAATGGACCGTTGTTGTTGCGTGGATTGTCGGTTTCCACCAACAACCGCCTCAACAGCGTCACTCTAGTGGGATCTCCCGCAAAGGTAGAACTGGCATCTAGCCTATTAAGTCAGCTTGACCTCCGACGGCGTCAGGTGGCGATCAATGTCAAAATTGTCGATATCAACCTGTTGGCAACGGAGGATTTTGGCACCAGCTTCTCCTTTGGTGTGGGCGACACCTTCTTCTCCACCGATGGCGGCGCTGCCAGTTTTAACTACGGCGGGGTCAATCCACCGAGTCAAAGTGATATCAGCGGTAGCCGCCTCAGCCCCCCGATTACTGGCGCACCCTTTCCAGGGGGAACAGATGAGCTTGAACCCTTCCTAGATGCCCAACCCGATGCCCCCTTTGGCACGGGTGATCCCCAGCCGTTTGGTTCACCACCCCTCAATGACGGCACGATCCGGATTCCCCAGGCAGTATTTGCGCGTCCGCCGTTTGGCACCGACTCCAACCCCCTACAAGGTGGAGTCACCAGCATCCAAGGCGGACAGATTGAGTTTGGATTGCCGGAGCTATTTCAGTATCCCTCCCGCTTCCTAGCCAGCTTGCAAGCCCAAGTGGTCAGTGGTAACGCCAAAATCCTCACCGATCCGACGCTGGTGATTCAGGAAGGACAGACCGCCAATGTGGATTTGACCCAGGATGTGGTAACGAATGTCCAGGTGCAGTTTACCGATTCGCCGGGGGGAACCCGTGAAGATCGAACGTTCCAGATCAGCCCGGCTGGCTTGCAGCTAGAGATTTTGGTCGATCGCATTGATGACAATGGCTTTGTGACAATCTCCGTCAACCCAACCGTGACTTCGCCTGTGCAAACGTTTACGAGTGAAGATGGCGATGAATTGACCCTGCTCTCTCGGCGGGAAGTTAACTCTGGTCTCTTGCGTCTGCGAGACGCTCAAACCCTAATTTTGTCAGGGATTATCAGCGAAACCGATCGCACAGAGGTCAGCAAAATTCCCATTCTGGGTGATATTCCCATTTTGGGGGCGTTGTTTAGGAGCACCACCCGCCAAAACACTCGCCAAGAGGTGATTGTGCTACTCACACCGCAAATTCTTGACGATTCTGACATCTCTTCCTTTGGCTACAGCTATACGCCGAGCCGCAATGCTCAAGAGATTTTGCAGCGCGAAGGGGTGCAAGTCCCCTAGATTGATCAACCTGGGTGATAGGGCGGGGTGGGCAACGCTCACCCCTCGTAGTTTTGTGCTTTTTCAAAGGGTAAGGACTCATGCCATTCTTCACGAGAGCGGGCACAAAGGCAGGAAATAGTCTGAGGGATGCCGAAGAAATCAGACTCCGAGGTCGTACCGAGACCCGGAGCGGACGAGTAACCAGCAGCGACCCGATCGATGTCTACCGGGTCAGTTTTGGTCGCTCTAGCAGCTTGCAGATTATTGCGTCCGACATTGGTGACGATACGGACGATATTAAGCTGGAGTTGTTGGGGGCAGATGGGGGCTTAATCAAGCAGTCTAACTTCGTCTTTGACAGCAGCGAAATTATCGACTCGTCTACGGGCATCCGCTTTGGCGCCGATCGCGATGGGGAACCCATTCTGATTCCCCGACGCCTGACTCCCTACTACGACTTTGTGATTACTGAGCGCAATGCCAATGGGGGCGTCACGGTGAGTACGCTGCTAGATCCCCCTCTAAAGGCGGGAAATTACTTCATTCGGGTGTCGCGGTTGGCTGGCAACACCAACTACGATTTGACGGTGACAGCAGTGGTCGATCGCCGAATTCCCCGCCCTCGACCCCGCCCCCAATTCATCAGCGCCGAGAAACTCCAGGATGCTCAGGGAATTAATGTTAACAATCGCACCCGTACCTTCTCCGGCGATCTTGATGGGGGTAATCCGGAGGATATCTATCGCTTTCGAGTCACCCGCAACCGCAACCTCAGTGTGTTGCTGACGGATCTCGATGCCGATGCCAATGTGGAATTAGCCGATCGCACCGGTCGCATCATTGCCAAATCAGAACGGCGGGGCGATGTGGCTGAAAATATTGATTATTTCCAAACGAGCGATCGCCCTAATCGGTTTCTCAAACCAGGCACCTACTACCTGCGGGTGTATCGCAAAAAGGTAATACTGATTACGACCTGACTGCCACCACTTTTGGGTCTCCTGTGATTGACGATGATTCCGATCCAGATGATGGTGGACTCGGCAATGAGGCTGGGTCGGTTGCCCAATTGGTCAGCAACATTTTTGCCGGAACCACAGGCTCAAACCCTTCTGAGTTGGTGGCGTTTAATAACAACTTGTATTTTGTTGCCGATGATGGAGTAGACGGGCGGGAACTCTGGGTCAGCAATGGTACAGCGGGGGGAACCCGCCAAGTTTTTGACCTCAATCCAGGGTCCTCCGGTTCCAATCCCACCGATCTAGTGGTGTTTGATGGCGCCCTGTACTTTGCGGCAGATGATGGCAGTGGCGATGGGGTGGAGCTATTTCGCAGTGATGGCGAGGTTGGTAGTGCTCCCGATCAAGTGTCCAACATCAATCCGGGGAGTCCCAGTTCCAATCCCCAAGATCTGGTGGCGACCACTAACTTTCTCTACTTCTCCGCCGATGGAGGAGTGGATGGACGAGAACTCTGGCGCAGTAATGGCACCGCAGCGGGAACTGATCAAGTCACCGATCTCAATCCAGGGGCATCGGGGTCAAATCCTACGGATCTAGTGGCGATCGGCAATATTGTCTATTTTGCGGCGGACGATGGCAGTGGCGATGGGGTAGAACTCTTCCGCAGTGACGGCACGGTGGCTGGAACCGATCAGGTCGCCGATATTAATATTGGCAACCCCAGTTCCAATCCCAGGGATTTGGTTGTGGTGGGGAACGTGCTCTACTTCTCTGCCACTGATGGCATTGATGGCCGGGAACTGTGGAGCAGCAACGGCACGGCTGGAGGAACAAACCAAGTGGCTGATATCAATCCGGGGGCTGCCAGTGGCTTGGAGACGAGCGACGATCGGTTGAATTTGATTGTGGGGGCGATCGGCAATCAGGTATTTTTTGCGGCGCAAGACTTGGCAGGCGATGGAGTGGAATTGTGGCAAAGCGATGGCACGATAAATGGGACGCAGTTGGTAGAGGATATCAACCCAGGTACGCCCTCTTCTGACCCCAACAGCTTTGTGGATGCCAATGGGGTTGCCTACTTCACAGCTAATAATGGCGTGAACGGGCGGCAAGTTTGGCGCAGTGATGGCACCAGCGCCAATACGGAGTTGGTGACGGTGGGAGCGGCGAATAGTTTTAATCCATCCAACCTGGTGGTGGTAGGCAACTTCGTCTATTTCACGGCAACAACGGCGGCGACGGGAGAGGAGTTGTGGAGAGTTCCGATTACGTAGAAAAGCAGGAAGGATAAAGAGGAGGTTGATTGCTGATTGCTAAGTGGTGAGAGGGTTTAGGAGATTAATTCTGGGCGAATGGGTGTGGTTTGGGTTTGATTTGATACTTAAAAAAGAGAATTAACACCTAAAATGCGCCGAAATCCATATAAATTAAAGGTTTCACCGTTCCATATACACTGACTTGATTTTAGAATAGAGCATTAAAATTTCGAGTTTACAGGGGTTTCAGCGATTTTGCCCCAACCCCGTCTCGAAGCCTCCAAACGATCGGATTTTGATCGTTTGACTTCTGTTCCATCTGACATGCAACTAAGGAGATTCTCATGAACAAAGGTGAATTGGTGGATGAAATTGCTGGAAAAGCAAACGTCACTAAGAAACAAGCAGATGCAGTGCTAACGGCAGCGATCGAGTCCATCATGGAAGCGGTTTCCAATGGTGACAAGGTGACGTTGGTGGGATTTGGTTCCTTTGAGCCGCGTGAGCGCAAGGAACGGGAAGGGCGCAATCCCAAGAGTGGTGAGGCAATGAAAATTCCGGCAACGCGCGTTCCCGCCTTCTCGGCTGGTAAGCTGTTTAAGGAAAAGGTTTCTATTAAGTAACGTTGAGTTTGCATCATTCATCGCTATCTCGACCGATTCACGGGGGAAATTTAACCTGGGCAGCCCAACTGGCAGGTTGTTCCCCCGCTTGCTTGCTTGATTTTTCTGCCAATATCAATCCGTTGGGTCCGCCCAATTCGGCGATCGAGGCAATTCACACCCACCTGCCTGCCCTGCGCGACTATCCCGACCCTGACTATGGGGCTCTCCGCCAAGCGCTGGGTCAGGCCCATGCCCTTTCAGCCGATTGGATCTTTCCTGGCAACGGGGCAGCCGAGTTGTTGACCTGGGCAAGCCGGGAACTGGCACAACTAGACTGCACCTATCTGATCGCGCCCACGTTTGGCGACTATCGTCGAGCCTTACAGGCGTTTTCAGCCTCGGTGACGACCTGCCCATTGGAGTTCTCCCTGTCCCACCAAGACAGCCCAGTGGTGGAGCAATTGCCACTGCCAGCCTCACCGCGATCGTCGCATTGTGGGGTGGTGCTCAATAGTCCCCACAACCCAACAGGTCTGCTATTTTCCCGCAAAGCGTTAATTCCCTATTTAGAGCAATTTGCCCTGGTCGTGGTGGATGAAGCGTTTATGGACTTCTTGCCACCCGACGAGGAGCAAAGCCTGGTTGCTTGGGTGGCTACCCACCCAAATTTAGTGGTGTTGCGATCGCTCACCAAGTTTTATAGCATTCCGGGCTTGCGATTGGGCTATGCGGTTGCCCACCCCGATCGGCTCCAGCGCTGGCAGCAGTGGCGCGACCCGTGGAGTGTCAATAGTCTTGCCGCTGCGGTGGGGGAAGTGATTGTCCAAGATGTCGAATTTCAACAACAGACTTGGGATTGGCTTGCTCCTGCCCGCGCTCAGCTACTCCAGCCACTAGCGCAGATTTCTGGGCTCCATCCCTACCCTAGCAGCGCCAACTTTATCTTGGTACGCTCAGACGAGTCCGTCATCCAACTGCAAGAACGCCTACTGCGCCACCAACAGATCTTTATTCGAGACTGCCTCAGCTACCCCGAATTGGGCGATCGCTACTTTCGGATTGCCGTTCGTACCCAACTCGATAACCAACGGTTACTAGAAGGGCTGAAGGCAAGGTGAGGCAAGGGTTGAGTTGTCTCACCCGTTGCAAGTTGCCCGTCGCCCGTCGCCAAAATCCAATCACTCACTGCTAATCGCCAACCGCTGACAAACGTCTCTAGCCCCATGTCCTTTGACTACGATCTTGTAATTTTGGGTGGCACCATTGCGGCTCGTGAGGCGGCAGTGATGGCTCGATCGTGGGGGGCGCGGGTGGCGATCGTTGCCCCCTCTCCTGCGGAGGGGTGGCATTGGGCAGAGGACGAGGGATTGTGGAGTGCTGCCTTGGCACAATTGGCACAACTAGCCAACCCAGTGCACCAAGCGTGCCCGTTTGGGGTGGACAGTCTACCCAGGAGTGCTGATGAGACCCCTAGTTGGTCAACCACCGTCGATTGGCTCACCCATGTCCTTGCCCAAGGACGCGCCGATTACTCTCCTACAGCCCTCACCCTATTGGGAATTGAGATCATTTTCGGGCAGGCAGCGTTTCAGCGGCAACCGCGACTGGGGGTGAGGGTGGGCGATCGATTGTTGATTGCCCGTACCTACCTGATTGCCGTTGGCTCCCAAGCCGTCCAGTCGAAGTCGGCGCTGCCTACCCTCAATCCGATCACGGTGGAAACTCTGTGGAAGCATCGATCGACCCTGCCAGCCAGAATTGCCATTGTGGGGGAGGAGCCGATCGCCCTTGAACTTGCCCAAGCCTTAACCCGATTTGGATCGCAAGTTACCCTACTGACTCACTATCCTTACCTCCTCCCACGGGAAGACGGTGAAGCCGCTCAGTTAATTCAGAGTTACTTGGAGGCAGAGGGGATTCGCGTGCTAACTCAGACTCCACTCCAACAACTCCAGTGGTTGCCCCCAGGAAAAGGATTGCAGGTGGGAGACTGGACGATCGCCGTCGAGGAACTTTTAACGACGCATCGAGTTACCGCCCTTGATACCCTCAATCTGGGAGCCGCCGGGGTGGTTTGGCATGGGCGAGGTATTCCGGTCAATCAGCGATTGCAAACCAGTAACCCCCGCATCTATGCTTGTGGTGAGGCATTGGGGGGTTACTCCCCCGGTCATTTAGCGGAGTATGAGGCGGCTGTGGCGGTCAAAAATGCCCTATTTATTGCCAGTCATCGCATTGATCGATCGACAATTCCCTTTACCCTGTTGACCTCCCCCCGGTTGGCGAGGGTGGGGTTGACTGAGCCGCAAGCCCGTCAGCGCTATGGGCGATCGATCCAGGTAATCACCCAGACCGTCAAATCCTCAGCCAAAGCACAGATTCTCGATCAGCCCATCGGGTTTTGCAAATTCTTGGTTCGTCCGACTGGGGAAATGGTGGGAGCCCATTGGGTCGGGGTAGAGGCTGATGAAGGCATTGGAGCGATCGCCCTTGCCATGAAGCACCGGATTACCCTGGGAGAGCTAGCCTTTCAACTGCCTGCCCTCACTGCCTGCGAAACCATTACCCAAGCGGCGATGCAGTGGAAAACCAAATATGTCAATCCCCGCTGGCGGGATTGGGCAGAGGGTTGGTTTAACCTGCGACGGCGGTGAGGGCTATTGATCAGATGTCTAATCGCAACGATCGCCCCTACCGTTCACTCCAACCGTCTGTCCACCCTATGGTTTACCTTGCTATTTTAGCCCTTCTAATTATTAGCCTAATTGTCTATTCATCGCTTCAAGAAAGACAAACCGATCCTCGTATTTCGGACTACGAAATTTATAGTAAACAAGCGTTTAATCAACCTAGCTTTTATCCGGCTAATCCAGCCATTTTACCCACCCACTATCGTGCGATTGGGGAATGGACGGGGCGGTTGATCCTGCCATCAAATTTGCCGACTCACGCCTCCGATGCTGTCGAGTTTGAGGTTTACCACGCGCCCCCTCCCTACGAGGATTGGGTCGGCACAGTGGTGAGGTTGACCTGGTCTGACACCGCTCAAATCCAGGAGTATGTGGCAACCGTCTCCCAAACGATTCAATTTACCAAGGCAACCCGCCAAAGCGAAGCCCAGGGGATTCTCCATCCCCGTCGGTTAGATGGCAAACGGGTGGGTCCTTTGCAGTCTTTGGCGGGAGCCAGGCTATTAGATGATGTCACGGTGATGTTGCGCCAACCGATCGAGGTGCGAGCGGGCAACTCAGGACAGCGCCCAATGCTATTGACCACACAGGAACCCGTCCAAATCCCAGGGCGCTACTACGGCTTGGTGTCTGTGCTGAGGAGCGATCGAGGGGACGATCGCCTCCAAGTACAGCATTTTAACCCTGGCGATCGCCAGTTTGATGGGGCAATCGAAACAGTCCTGATGCCCCAAGTGACAGCGGGGCACAATGGCATTCCCCCATCCACCGTAGAGGCGATCGAGCAATCGCCCTTCAACCAAACGGGTTGGTATATCTATGGAGCACCCAATGCCGAGGGGGTGTTTGTTGTCCAAGCCATCGTGCCCCGTGCCTTGCTGCGGCTCCAGCCCGGTGAAATTGTCCTAGGAGAGCGGCAAGGATTGGACTATATCAATCAGCGCAATTGGAACGCAACGCCAGCCAAGAAGGGCACCGGATGGACGGTGCTGCTCGACCCGGTTGCCCCCACCCCAGAAGCTGCTCTCAACGATTGGCAGGAGGGCGATCGGGCGATCGTCCTCCACCTGTTTGGTGGCATTGGAGGCAACAAAGCAGAACCCACGCAGTTTGGTGTGGTCACGGGTCACTTTGCCTACGGCACAGCGCAGGTGGGGCGGGAGCCGTTGACGGGGGATCTGTGGTTTGAGATTCTCTATCAACAGGTTTATGCCCACAACACCAACGGTATTGTATCGGGCACACTGCAATGGGCGGAATACATGGGCAATCTACAGCGCGGTTGGCTGGGAACTCGTCCCGTGGCAGACATTGTGGTGAAACTAGATGCCGTTACCCAGGATTACAATTTTGGCGGTGTGGTGTTGTCGCCCCTGACGGAATTTGTCAGCAATTGCAAATTATGGCAGCGCGTTATCGTACTGGAGATGGCACCGGAGCCTCCACCGTCACCCCGGCAACCTCCTGCGTACAGGATTCTAACCAGGCACTCTATGTCGCCATCAAGCGGTTTGAGCAACAGGTACAATCTACCCCGGCGATTCAACAGTGGCTCAGTGCCATCC
>JAAUSV010000173.1 GCA_012032525.1 Leptolyngbyaceae cyanobacterium SL_7_1 | reverse complement strand
GTTTTTTCCCTCGATTCCGGCGCGCTCAGTCGGGGTACGCTATGGGGCACTGACGGCGGCGGCAGACGACATTGAGATTTTCATTCAGGGCGAATCGGGTCATGGGGCACGGCCGCACGAGGCGAAGGATGCGATCTGGATTGCAGCGCAGGTGATCACGGCACTGCAACAGGCGATCGCCCGTACCCAGAATCCGCTACGACCGCTAGTGCTCACCATCGGACAAATCCACGGCGGACGCGCCCCAAATGTGATCGCCGATCAGGTGCGAATGCTGGGCACGGTGCGATCGCTCCACCCCGAAACCAGCGCCCAGTTACCCAGTTGGATCGAACAAATCGTAGCAAACGTCTGCCAAACCTACGGAGCACGCTACGAAATGAATTACCGTCGCGGCGTTCCCTCGGTGCTCAATGATCCCAAACTCACCCAATTAACAGAAGTCGCCGCTGAGGAAGCCTGGGGCAGCGATCGCGTCCAACTGTTGTTTGAACCGTCCTTGGGAGCAGAGGATTTTTCCCTGTATCTGGAACACGCACCGGGTACAATGTTTCGGTTGGGAGTCGGATTTCCCGATCGCCCCAACTATCCCCTGCACCACCCCCAATTTGATGTGAATGAAGCGGCGATCGTCACAGGGGTGGTAACGATGGCGTATGCGGCGTATAAGTATTGGGAGTGAGGTGGGCTGGGGCACGTGGGCGCCAGTTGAAAAATTCCTAAGAACAAGGTGGGTTTACATTATATTAGGAGCAGCCTTTCTAGTTAATCAACTCATTAATTTTGGATGGCTAGATGGATTATTTGCTCAGTTTTATGGACTTGAAAAGCCTCCAGAATTAGAAATTTTAGATGCCACTTTTACACCTATCTGCTTGGGCGCTATAGCGATCTTAAATGGGTGGTGAACACTAAAAATTCCCGGCTTCTCTAAAAGAAACCGGGAATCTGGGGCGGCAAAATTTTAGGATTCAAATAGGATGACTAGGTCAATTCTTGCTTGTGGTTAAACTGTTCCCGTTCCCATGATCCGATCGACAATGCGTTGAACAATTTGCATTCCGGTAACTGCTTGCCAGCCAAATAGACCCAGCAACGCCACATTGAGGAAAATGTGGGTGTAGCGTGCCCAATCATTTCCTTTCTGCATAAAGGGGGTTAGTGCGGCTGACACAGCAATCATTCCGGTCATTCCTAAACCAATTAGCAGATGGGAACCGACAAATAACTTGCCATTGTTAACATAGGTGACTGCCATTGCCCCGATCGTCCCCAACACCATAAACGCCAGCAGCAGAGCACCAATTTGATGGTGCCGAATGTTGAACCGACCTTTGATCAATTCCTTCTTAAGATCGCCCTCTGCCGATCGCGTCCGACGAATTTGCACACCTAGATAAAGCGCATAAACCGTTAATCCCAGAAGCACCCACATCAAGATGGGATGGGCAAATTGACTGTAAACCTTAACGGACTCTGGTAGCTCAATCATAGAAATTCACGTAAGTAGGGAGACTCTTCATAAAAGTTAGCATAGTCAGGGAATTTTCTCAGGTTTCTAGAAAACGTTTGAGAATGCTATTGATCAATTGCTCCGACTCCTGACTGCCGATCGCTTAAAAATAGTGTACGCTCCTGATAGCTTCGTTTTGCTGCATCTCTAACTACTCTTTCGTCATGTCGAATCTGCCCTCCGATCGCCCCTCCGTTATCCATGATCCACGGTTTGTTAAACGGTTAGATCGACTGCGTAATTTCAGTCGATTACTGGATAATGCGATCGCCATTCCCGGCACCAACTATCGCATTGGGCTTGATCCTTTGATTGGCTTGATCCCCGGTGGGGGAGATACGGCTGGCATGATCCTATCTACCTTCATCGTCTATGAAGCCGCACGCATGGGAGCATCGAAGGAAGTATTGACACAGATGGCAGTGAATATTCTCCTAGAAACGGTTGTGGGAACGGTGCCTGCTGTGGGGGATGTATTTGATGCGGCGTGGAAATCTAATGCACGGAATGTGCGGTTGGTGGAGGATTTTTTGCGGAAACAGGGGCACGTGTCTGTGGTGGCTGTTGCCGCCCGTCCGCGCAATCGTTGGTTTGCGGTGTTGTTGATTGTGCTGTTGGTCTTAGTATTTATCGGCTGTCTGGCGATTTCGCTGTGGATTTTGCAGTGGGTATTGCAGGGGTTGGGGGCGTTCCGTTAGCAATTAGTGATTGGCGATTGGCTGATAGCTACTGAGATCACACTACTAGATGTAGTAGGTCTTTGGGTGTGAAAATCCCAGATTTAGTGGTTCATGCTGCATTTTGCTGAAAACCGTGGCATAATAAATCGACATTGAGTTCGATCGCCCACTATGGTTCAAGCCCTTCACCGTCCTAGTTCCCTTGCGACCGATGAGTTCCATCCAGACTTTGCCAAAGATCTGGGCGATGGCGCAGAGCTGGAGTTTCAGTTGCCAAATGCAGAGGATGAAACCCTCTCCGAAGCCGAGTTTGAGCGCAAGGTAGAGTTGGCGTGGCAGGTGTGCGATCGCTTTGATTTGCAAACCGATATTTGGCGGGGACGAATCTTGCGGACGGTGCGCGATCGGGAGTCTCGCCGGGGCAATGGACAGGGGGTGGGGTTTCTCAACTGGCTGCGCGATCGCGAGATCAGCAAAACCCAAGCCTATTCGCTGATTGAACTGGCGGACAGTGCCGATAAGCTGCTGCACGAGGGTTTGCTAGAGGCGGAGGAGGTCAATCAGTTTAGCAAGCGGGCATTTGTGGAAACAGCACAGGCATCGCCGGAGGTGCAGCAACTGGTGTGTGAATTGGCGCGGGAGAGCTACGCCGCTGAGGGGCAAAAAATCACTCGCCGCGAGGTGCGCCAACTGACGGACGAGTGGACTGCCCTGTCCTCCGATTTGTTGCCAGAGGAAATTCGCCAAAAAGCTGCCGATCGCTCCATTCCCACGCGCTACCTGTCGCCCCTGGTGCGGGAGATGGAAAAACTGCCAGAATCCCATCAAACGGTGCTCAAAGCAGAGGTGGCAGAAAATCCAGATGTGGATACGGTGAAACAGGTGACTGCTGAGGCAAAGTATCTAGCCAAGTATCTAACGGCAGCTAAACAGGTGCAAACCATTGACCAAGACTCGTTTGACCTAGAAGGCGCCCTGGAAGAAGCGCTACGGGTCGGTTGCCTCAACTCCACCGCCGATCTGGTCAACCAGGCTGCCCAGTTAGAGCAGGCGATCGCCAAACTGTTTACCACCTGGAAGCGGCTGAATACGCTATCAGAACGAGTGTATCTAGATAGCGGGGCGAGCACACCAAAACTGCGATCGCTGCTTGCCCAACTTAGCCCCCTCTCTAGCCAGTTACTAGAGTTGCAATTGGGTGATCCCGATAGCGCCTTTTCTCGACCCATTCGGTTGCAGATTTTGACCGAAGCAATGGATCAGCCGGGGAGTTGAGCGGGCGGGGCAATCAAATCTGGGTCAGGTTAGGATAGGCCGTCAACAATTGATCGCGACTGAGACTATCGGTTGCATCCTGAGGAGACCACAGCAATTCGTAAACCAGCAGGTAGTTTGGTGAAATGGAGCCGAGGCGCTGTAGGGCAGTTCGCAGGTCTTCGGTAGAATAAATGGGGTCAGATAGCAGGGGGCGATCGTCCGCTGTGCCCACGATCAACGTCACCACCACATAGGCGGCTGGGTCAGCATTTTCCTTGGGAACATAGGCTTGTCGCCGGATATCGCCGCCAATATTCACCAACGTTTCCCGTGAAAATTTGCTGCGTTCTGCAATGGAGAATTGTTCAAACAATTGGGAAGCTTGTGCCCGACTGCGCACGGTTTGAGAAGTCGCCGGGCGTGAGACCAGTTTTCGGGCGATCGCAATAGTGCCAACACCGTCTCTTGCAACATGCGGCTCAGTCCCTGCTGACTTTGGAGATCTGCGTGGGTGGTCAGCTCAGTCAAGTCTGCTTGAATGGTGCGTGCCTGTGCCAACAAGGCGACTTGCAGTTGGGTGACGGTAATGACATCGTTGAGCATTTCACCCGCACCCCCCGATCGGGAAGGCGCTCGATGGGCTGATTGGACTCCCCGCAGTTTGAGTAGATTGATCACCAACGGCAATACGGTAAATCCCAAGACAAGTAATAGGAAAAAGAACCCTCCCCCAGTGCTCACGCCACCCGGCGCGGGATAGGTGGGAGCGTATCCACCTGGATAGGGAATGACGACCGTTCCGCCTCTGGGATAGGAAGGATAGCGAGGATAGTAGCCACCGCCGTAATCGCGTGGGTAATAACCACCGCCGTAATCTGGAAACGAGTCGTAGCCTGGAGCCGATCGCGGAATAGAACCACCCGAAGACCCGGAAGGGGCACTGGGAGCATCAAAGGTGCCTCCACGAGAACGCCCACCCGATAGCCCCAACGCAGCATCACCTGGAGCTTGAGAGTTTTGTAATGCCTGGATTTGAGCTTCACGGGCTTTTTCATTTTTCATCTCTATGAAAAAGCCTAGACAACTGAGCGCTACCAACAGATTAATTAGCAGTAGGCGATTTCGAGCGTGTTGATTGGGCGATCGCACTGGCGCTTGCATCAAAACGGATCTCCTAAATCGGATTGTTGATTAAACGGCATGGGCTATGCTACTACACTACCAGCACTCGTTTGCGATCGGGTCAGTAGTCACTTGCCACCGCAGATTGCTACAACCATGATTAATGCAAGTGCCTTTGTGGAGATGTGTTGATGAGCAACCGATTTGCTGATCTATTTTTAGGAGCGACCTACCCCCTGCAAGCGTTGAATATGCTCAGGCAACATCCCCAGTTGCGCGGCTATGTGATTATGCCGATCGTGTTGAATCTGCTGGTTGGCATCACGCTCTACGCCAGCTTGTTGGGTTTGGGGTTCCGGGCGATCGATGCTTTGATCACCGACTTGCCGCAATGGACTGCCCATCTCTCCCCCGCTCAATTACCCGATTGGCACATCGACTTGCCAACGGTCTCCCTACCCTCATGGGTCGCCTTGCCCCAGTGGCAGTTGCCCCAGTGGCAGTTACCTCAGCTACCTCAGTGGCAACTCTCCCTCCCCTCCTGGCTGACCGATTGGACAACTCGCTTACCCAATTGGCGTAACTGGCACTGGCAACTGCCCAACTGGACTGCCAACCTACCGGACTGGGGGTTGGGATTTTTGCTGGGATTGCTGCGCCTTGGGTTAACAATCGTCCTGCTGCTGGTGACGGGGTTTGTATTTTTACAATTTGGTGGATTGCTGGGCGCACCTTGGTATGGCAAACTCTCCGAGGAAATCGAGCGGATCAAAACGGGGCAAGTCACCACGATCGACGTTGGATTGCCCCGTGACATTTCCCGCGCCATTCTCTACGAATTAAAGAAACTGGTGACTACCCTTGGCATTGGGGTGTTTCTGTTGTTGATGAACGGGTTTATCGGTGTTGGTACGGCGATCGCCTCCGTTGGTGGCATTGCCCTGGCTGCCACCATTGTCTGTCTCGATTTCTTCGACTCCACCCTAGAGCGCCGCCGCCTGCGCTTTCGAGAGAAGTTGGGCATGGTTCGCGCCACTCTCCCCGCCAGCGCCAGTTTTGGGTTGGTGTGCTTAGCGTTGGTCAGTGTTCCCCTGATCAATTTGCTTGCCGTTCCGGTTTGTGTCATGGCTGGAACGTTATTTGCCTGCGATCGACTATTGCCTCAGTTGCCAGCCGATCGAAGTGGTCAGCAGACACTACCAAACGGGACTGCACCAAAACTGCCGTAAGGCTGGACAATGGGGAGAGCCATTTCCCAATGGCTAACCGCTACTTGTTAATTCCTAATTGCCATGGTTTACGCGATCGATTTTGGCACCAGCAACACCGTCATTGCCCGTTGGAACCGTGCTACTCACCAACCGGAAACCGTTGCCCTTCTAGACGTGTCTTGGCGAGTAGGGGAAAATCCGCCCCTCATTCCCAGTCTGCTGTATGTGCAAAATGCAGCAACGCAGACCGTGTTGACGGGGCAGATGGTGCGCGATCGCGGTCTCGATCTGGTGAGTGATTCTCGCTTTTTTCGCAACGTCAAGCGGGGAATCGGCAGGGACGTGCGGGGTTTTGCCGGAGTTGGATGGTCAGATAGTACGCTTTGAGCGGGCGGGGCAGTGGTTTTTGACCGATGTGATTCGGCGGTTGCAAGCAATGGAGGGGGCGATCGAGTCGTTAGTATTTACCGTGCCAGTAGACAGTTTTGAGGCATATCGCCATTGGTTATTGGAGGTCTGCCGTTTCCTCGACATTGAGCAGGTGCGCCTGCTAGACGAGCCGACAGCAGCAGCACTGGGGTATGGGTTGGAGCGGGAGAGAAATCTGCTGGTGATCGATGTGGGTGGGGGGACGTTGGATCTGTCTTTGGTGCAACTCGATCGGGGAGAAAATGCCAGTGCTAAACCCTTGGGATTTCTACTCAAATGGGGACAGAAAGTGTTAGACGACTCGGCGCAACGTCCAACGTTGGCACGGGTGCTCGCCAAAGCGGGGCAAAATCTGGGGGGTTCCGATTTGGATGAATGGTTGGTAGAACACTTTGCCAGCACGCAAGGATTAGCCGTGACACCCCTCACACTGCGATTGGCAGAACGGTTGAAGATTCGCCTTTCCAGCCAAGCCGATGCCACTGAAGTTTATTTCGACGACGAAACCCTGGAGAGCTATGAATTGCAAATGGATCGCGATCGCTTCCACACGCTCTTGCAACAGCACCAGTTCTTTGAGCGGTTGGATGAGTCGCTCAATCAAGTGCTGCGGCAGGCACGACGACAGGGCTTGGAAGTGGCAGATATCGAAGCAGTAGTGTTGGTGGGGGGCACTGCCCAACTGCCTGCGGTGCAAACCTGGATAGCCCAATACTTCCCGGTGGAAAAGATTCGCCGAGATAAACCCTTTGAGGCGATCGCCCACGGGGCATTGCAGCTTTACCAAGGCGTGGAGGTCAAGGATTTTCTTTACCACAGCTACGGCATTCGCTACTGGGATCGCCGCAACAATCGCCACGGCTGGCACCCGATCGTCAACCAAGGACAACCCTACCCCATGGCTACTCCGATTGAGCTATTGCTAGGAGCCTCCATGGAAAACCAACCCAGCATTGAGTTGGTGGTTGGGGAAATTGGTGACACCAGTAGCAGCACCGAGATTTTCTTTGAGGGCGATCGCTTGGTGACACGCACCACAGGGGGACTGCTACGGTTACTCCGTTAAACGATCGCGCCGATGCTCGGACAATTGCCAAACTCACCCCACCCGGCTATCCAGGCAGCGATCGGGTGAAGGTTTCGTTTCAAGTGGATGGCGATCGGGTGTTGCGAATTACGGTAGAGGATTTGTTGACCAATCAAACGCTGGCGGAGAATCTCCCAGTGGCACAGCTTGGATAGGGTCAATTTGGGCATTTGCACAATAAATTGGGTTGACGATCGATTGTTCTTTAGGCAAATGCCTAATGAATGACAGGGAGCAAAATCACTACGATTAGCGATAGATCAGTTCAGTTGATCTATCGCTAATTGCTATGGGCTGAGGATCACGAATTTATTAATGGGTAATTTCCCTGTGTAATGCAGTGGGTGCATTCCTCTACCGTCTTGTGGGGTGGGGCAGCCTGCCCGCCAATCGGGACGAAGGTTCTGGTTTTGCAGGTTATTGAATCCACGATCCTAAGCGGATGTTTGAAGAGTCTTCTAATAGCCAACCCTTCTGATGAACGCCCAACTTACGACCCTCCCTATCAACCGCGTGGCGATCGTCCGATCGCTCCCTGGTTTAGGCGATTTTCTCTGTGTGATTCCGGCTCTGCGGGCACTGCGATCGACATTTCCGCAAGCCCAATTTACCTGGATTGGGTTATCTGGGGTGAGGTCATTGGTCGAGCGGTTTTCCCACTATTTGGATAATTGGTTGGAGTTTCCAGGGTGTCCGGGGATTCCGGAGGTGGCGTTGTCGGCTAAACAGGTGGTGACAACGCTGAGCCAGTGGCAGCAACAGCCATTTGATCTAGCGATGCAATTGCATGGGAGCGGAGTGGCGATGAATGCCTTTGTGGCATTGATGGGGGCAACGCATACGGCAGGATTCTATTTGCCCGATCACTATTGTCCCGATCGCGATCGCTTCCTCCCCTATCCTGTTCAAGAACCGGAAGTGTGGCGACATCTACGGTTGTTGGAATTTTTAGGGGTTCCCTTGCAGGGGGATCAGTTGGAATTTCCGGTGGATGCCAGCGATCGACAGAACCTGGCAGCGGTGTTTTCAAGTGCTCACCCCTATGTCTGCCTCCATCCAGGAGCCAGTGTGGCAGCACGGCGTTGGTCGCCTGCCAACTTTGCCCATGTGGGAAATGCACTGGCGGCTCAAGGTTGGCGAGTCGTGTTGACGGGTACAGCGGCGGAGGTGTCATTAACGCAGGCGATCGCCGATTCCATGCAAGGTCCTGTCACAAACTTGGCAGGAAAAACTAGCTTGGGGGCGATCGCTGCTCTTTTAAAGGAGGCACGATTGCTGGTTTGCAATGACACGGGAATATCTCACTTGGCAGCCGCCCTCCGGGTTCCCAGTGTGGTGGTGTTTTCCCAGTCCGATCCGCAGCGCTGGGCACCATTGGATGGCGATCGGCATCGAGCGATCGTAATTGCGGACGCACCCCAGCGTTTCCAGGAGGCGGAGCAGCGATCGTCTCGTCGAACATTCCCAGTCGTCTCACCAGCCGCTTCTGTGTCTGTGGTGCTTGCCACAGCCATGCAGCAATTGCAGCAGGAGGTGGTGTATGCCTTTTGATCCAGCAGGGGTGAATTGGCAACAACTTCGACAGGTGGTGCTGTTGACCGTTGAGGAGGATACATCGGCACTACGCCCTGCCCTAGAAGCATTGCACAGGGCACTACCTGAAGCAGTCTTCACTCTAGATGAACCGAGTTCTCTAGTTTCCTTCATTCACCAGTTGGAGTCGCGATCGTTTGAGGCGGCGATCGTGTGGACTCCACCGGGGCGATCGCCCCATGCCCTTGCCTACGGTTGCTATCTGGCTGGCATTCCCATTCGAGTAGGGCAGTCCCAAGAATTTGGCGGTGGGGTGTTGTCGCCGTGGGTGCGTCCCCCGATCGAGCCAGTGCCTTTGACTGAGTATTACCTACATCTCCTGCGATCGGCTGGGATTCTTGCTCCAACTCCTCTTCAGTTCTAATCTATTCCCTTTGATTCATTTCAACCTATGCGACTGCGAATTCTGACCTGGCACATCCACGGCAGCTATCTCTACTACCTCACCCAAGCTCCCCACGAGTTCTACTTGCCTGTCAAACCAGGGAAACCCGAAGGGTATGGGGGGCGCTTGGGCAGTTTTCCGTGGGGCGATCATGTCCATGAGATTTCCGCTGAGGAGGTGCGAAACCAGTCGTTCGACTGTATTCTTCTACAATCGCGCCGCAACTATGAGGTGGATCAGTACGAGATTTTGTCGGAGGCGCAGCGTCGTCTGCCGTGTTTGTATCTGGAACACGACCCTCCCCGGGAACATCCCACCGACACGCCCCATTGGGTAAACGATCCCAGCCTATTGTTGGTACATGTCACCCATTTCAACCAATTGATGTGGAATAACAGGGACACCCCAACACGGGTTGTGGAGCACGGTGTCGTCGTTCCAGACGATGTAACCTATACAGGCGAAATTGCGAAAGGACTTGTGGTTGCCAATGGCTTACGCAAACGTGGACGCCG
>JAAUSV010000172.1 GCA_012032525.1 Leptolyngbyaceae cyanobacterium SL_7_1 | reverse complement strand
CCCATGGTACGGTGAAATTTTTGCTGCGCCTTGCCGATGGGCAGATTATTGAAACAGTTGGCATTCCCACGTTTAAGTGGGGGAAAAGCGATCGCCCAGCAGATCAAACCCTCGATCGCCTCACGGTTTGTGTTTCCTCCCAAGTGGGCTGTCCGATGGCGTGCGATTTTTGTGCCACGGGCAAGGGCGGCTTTACCCGCAACTTAGCGACCCACGAAATCGTTGATCAAGTGCTGACGGTGCAGGAAGATTTTGGGCAGCGGGTGAGCAATATTGTGTTTATGGGCATGGGAGAGCCGTTGTTGAATATAGACAACGTATTGGCGAGTGTGCGATCGCTCAATCAAGACGTAGGGATTGGACAGCGATCGATTACTATTTCCACCGTGGGAGTGCCCGGTCACATTCGCCGCCTTGCCCAGCATCAGTTGCAAGCCACCCTTGCCATCAGCCTCCACGCCTCTAACCAAGCTCTACGCGAACAACTGATTCCCAGTGCCCGCCAGTATCCATTAGAGGCACTATTGAATGAGTGCCGAGAATACGTTCAGATTACCGGACGACGAGTGACCTTTGAATACATCTTGCTGGCAGAGCTAAACGACGGAGCCACACACGCAGAAGAGCTTGCTCACCACTTGCGCGGGTTTCAAAGCCATGTCAACCTCATTCCCTACAACCCCATTGAGGAAGTCGATTACCAACGCCCCGATGCTTGGCGTATTCGCACCTTTGTACAAACCCTACAACAGCACCACATTGCAGTAAGTGTGCGACAGGCACGAGGCTTGGAGGCAGATGCCGCCTGCGGACAGTTGCGAGCTTCGGTCAGTCGTTGAAGCGAATCGCGATTCGCTTCAACAGGCTTCCGGGGGCTTCAATACTTCCCACGTTGCCCGATCGACTTCTCCAGTCATGGGTAAGCCGCGATCGTCCTGGAAAACTTGCACAGCCGCACGAGTGATAAAGCCAAATACTCCATCTACGATCAGAAATGCCCCTTGGATAACCAATCGTTTCTGTACTTCGGTGACTGCCCAGCCCCGATCGCCGAGTTTGAGGGGGAGTCGTTGCACTAAATACTTCAACGGTTGTAGTGCTGCCCATGTCTCAGCATCAACGATCCCATTTACTGGGAGCTGACGTGATTCTTGAAATGTCATTACTTCAAATTGAGTTTGACTACCAAAAACTCCATCAATCACCAACTCAGCACCGTGTTGGATTAATATTTGCTGTAGTTTCATGACTGCTGCGCCAGCATTCCCTACTTGCAACGTTGGCTCTAGCGTGAATGGATAGTGATTAGCACCTGTGTTGTCGCTCATTTGCTATATTTCTTTAGCCCGATTTTGCAACCCATCTGTCTTCACACTAGAACAAATGAATTAGTAGTGCCTTCCCCTGGTGTAGCACTCCAATGTCATCCATCTAGCTCCACCAATTGGGGTATCAAACCTAGTGCAACCAACCCACGTCGATAAATTTATGCTAGCGGATAAAAATAAAGGGAAAATCCTTCTTCCCAGGATGGCGGAATTCTCGATCGCCCTAGTTTCCACAAAGGCAAAGCCGACCTTCTAGGATGGATAGGGATAGACAGAGTGGTTTCACTTAGACTGTCTATAAAGAAGCAATTTTTCCGAACCAAAGGTCTGCTGATTGAGTCAGATCGTTTAGTTGTCAGGGTTGAACCATTGATTACACCGCTAATCAGGCTAAAAATGATAAATCTTAATCGCATGGCGCTGCCGCTGGTGTCCTTGATACTGCTCCTGGGCTTAGTCAGTTGTCGAGACAATAGACAGGCGATCGATCAAATCGTCGAAGACAGCGCTGCCACCGAAGAAATTGGCAGCGATCTAATTTTCAAAGACATCACCTTGGAAGAAGTAGACACCAAAGGCAAAGCCGTATGGAAGGTCCATGCAGCACAGGTGGTCTACAGCCAAGACGACAAGGTAGCTCAGGTGACTCGCCCAGATGGAGAGTTATTTGATGCAGGCAAGCCCATCTTTCGGATTCAAGGACAAACCGGAGAAGTTCAACGCGACGGGGAACAAATTTTGCTGCGGGGAAATGTCATCGTTACCGACATTCGCAGTAAGGCAATTCTCAAGGGCGATGAGATGACCTGGATACCTGCTGAGGGAATCTTAACCATTCGCAATAATGTGGTGGGTACTCATCCCCAAATGCGCATGTCTGCCCGACAAGCCCAACTGTTTAATAAAGAGCGACGGTTGGAGGTGTCTGGGCGGGTGATTGTCACCGCTACTGACCCAACCATGCAACTCCAAGCCGATCGCCTCAACTGGTTTATTGATCAAGAAATCATTGTGAGCGATCGCCCTGTCCGCCTTGCCCGTTTGAGAAACAACCAAGTCACCGATACCGCCACCGGGCAAACGGGAGAACTCAACCTTAAGACCAACGTTGCCACACTCCGACAAGCGGCCCAAGTCGGCATTCAAAATCCGCCGTTACAAATTGCCGGAAATTCCTTGATTTGGAATTTGAGCGAGGAAACGTTGGTCGCCGACCAACCTGTGACCGTGGTACATCGTCAGCAGCAGGTAACGATTCGAGCCAATCGTGCCAATATGAATTTTCCACAGGAACGGGTTTACTTTGAGCAAGGGGTACAAGCAACGGGACAAACCAACCAGTCCCAGTTAGCCTCCGATCGCCTGACGTGGAATGTTAACGACCAAGAGGTAGTAGCAGAGGGCAATGTAGACTATCGCCAATCCAATCCCCCTGCCAGAGTCCAGGGTCCCAGAGCCGTGGGTAGGTTTGAAAATCAAACGGTGGTGGTAAGCGGTGGTCGGGTTGTTACAGAAATTATTCCAGAGACGATCGTTCCCCAATAGCCTGCGTACAGATTTTGCTTAAAGGGCAAATTCCACGGCGATCGCCCTACTGTTGACCCAGCCATTACCCTGGGCATTCTGACACAGCAGGGGTTGAGGATTGCAAATCTATGCTTGCCAGAATTTGGAGTGCGTCACTGATTGGCATCAATGCCATCAAAGTGGGAGTGGAAATTGACATTGCCGGTGGTTTGCCAGGGATTGTGGTCGTTGGTTTACCTGGAGCAGAGGTGCAGGAATCACGGGAACGGGTGAAAGCGGCGTTGAAAAATGCAGGCTATACCGTCCCCATGCGTAAGATCGTGATTAACCTGACGCCTGCCGATCTGAGAAAAGAAGGTCCTAGTTTTGATCTGCCCATTAGCATCGGCATTTTGGCGGCATCAGAACAGGTCAATCCCCAGCTACTAGAAAATTATTTGTTCTTAGGCGAAGTGTCGTTGGATGGAACACTGCGTCCAGTGGCGGGGGTATTGGCGATCGCCGCCAATGCTCAAGCCATGGGCATTCAAGGCTTAGTTGTACCCACCAATAATGCCCAAGAAGCCGCCGTGGTGCAGGGCTTGAAGGTGTATGGGTTCCAGCATTTATCGGAAGTTACAGATTTTTTAAACGACCCCGATCGCCATCAGCCTACGGTTGTAGACGGTAAAGCAGAATTGGCGCGATCGCGGTTTCATGGGTTGGATCTCAAAGATGTCAAAGGGCAAGCCCACGCTCGACGGGCATTGGAGATTGCCGCTGCCGGAGGGCATAACCTGGTCTTCGTCGGACCTCCAGGCAGTGGCAAAACCATGCTGGCACGACGATTGCCGGGGATTCTGCCCGGTTTGTCGTTTTCAGAGGCGCTGGAAGTCACTCAAATCCACTCCGTTGCCGGGTTGTTAAAGGATAAGGGGGCTTTGGTCAGCGATCGCCCCTTTCGGGCTCCCCACCATTCCGCTTCTGGGGTGTCACTAGTGGGCGGCGGTAGTTTTCCCCGACCGGGAGAAATTTCCCTGTCCCATCGGGGTGTGTTGTTTCTAGACGAATTAACCGAATTTAAGCGAGATGTGCTGGAATTTCTCCGACAACCCTTGGAGGATGGACACGTCACCATCTCCCGTGCCCGTCAGTCGGTTTCCTTTCCAGCCCAGTTCACCCTGGTTGCCAGTACCAATCCCTGTCCCTGTGGCTTCTTTGGCGACACTATCCAAGCCTGCACCTGTACGCCGCGTCATCGGGAGCAGTATTGGGCAAAGTTATCGGGTCCGTTGATGGATCGGATTGATTTGCAGGTGGCAGTCAATCGCTTGAAACCAGAGGAAATCACCTGTCAGCCCACGGGTGAGGAATCGTCGGTCGTGCGATCGCGAGTCCAAGTTGCACGGGAACGAGCAGGCACCCGATTGCAACGTGAAGGGCTGAGTTGTAACGCCGAAATGCAGAGTCGTCAGATTCGGCAGTGGTGTGCCCTCGACGATGCCAGCCGCAGTTTATTGGAAGGAGCAATTCGCAAGCTCGGCTTGTCGGCTAGAGCCACCGATCGGATTCTCAAGGTCGCTCGAACGATCGCCGACTTAGCGGGTGATGACATATTGCAGCCCTCCCATGTGGCGGAAGCGGTACAATATCGCACGATCGATCGGATGCAGTAGAGGGGCTATCCGCTGGTGTCAAGGAATGGTGACTTGCGATCGAGCGTTGAAAATTCTCACGATACATTGGTCATACACCACGATTTAAGTCCTCTTTGAGTGTTCCTTTTAATCCTATGGTTACTTCAGCACCGATTAACCCCAGTTCCTACACCCATCGACAGCAGCCCGTGGAAAATGCGATCGTCATTGCCTACACGCTGATTGCCTACGTGGGTGGGGTTGCCCTGCTTCTGTTTCCGGCGATTTGGCTGAATGTTTTAGGGTTTCTGCTGCTCAGCCATAGCTTGATTTTCTCCGCCTATCTGAGTCACGAGTTGATGCACAGCACCCTCTTTGCAACTCGCCAGGCAAATGCACTGTGGGGTACGGTGATGCTGTGGCTCAATGGCGGTTGCTACGCTACGTTCCAAGAATTAGCCCTGCGCCACATCGCCCACCATGTCGATCGAGTTGATTTTTCCTCCTTTGATTTAGCGGCAACCCTTCAATCGTTGCCCAAACCGTTGCGTCAAACTATTTTGGTGTTGGAGTGGCTTTATATCCCCGTGATTTCCTTTTGGGTGCAGTGGCGATCGATTATTTCTCCCTTGCGCGACACCAATCGCCGAGATGAACGAGGACGAATTGTACTCACACTGCTAATTCGGGGTGCGCTGTTTACCCTGTTGGCGATCGTTTCTCCGAAAGCATTGATCCTCTACTTCCTTGCCTACATCATCATGGTGACAGTGCTGCGTTGGCAAGATGCCTTTCAGCACACCTACGAAGTGTTTCCGGTGGGGTCAGCATTGCCCAAACGCGATCGCCAGCACGAACAAGCCAATACCTTTTCCACCCTGATTTCCCAACGGTTTCCCTGGTTGAACCTGTTACTGCTAAATTTTGGCTATCACAATGCCCACCATGAAGTGATGAAGTGTCCGTGGCACGCCCTACCAGAACTCGATCGAGCACTGTTTCAGGGAACCGAAGTTCACTACGTGCCGCTCTCACAACTATTGCGGAGTTATCATCGCTTTCGGGTTCTACGCATCTTTTCTGGACAAGGAATTGCGGTAGACAAACAGGGAAATCCAACCCCCGACACCTTCTACGGAGCAGTAGGCGTGTCGTTTCTTGTACCTCACTCCTAAAACTTGATAATTTCCGAACTCACCGTAGAATAGGCAGTAGGTTGCCTCGGTGCAGGCAACTCGTTTTGGTAATTATCTTTACTGCTAACGAGTTATGGTGCGCTCCTACGCTATCTCAATTTACAATCGCAAAACTAATACGCACCACCAAGTGCAGGTTCCGAGCGATCGCTACATTCTACAAACCGCTGAGCAACAGGGTGTAGAGTTACCATTTTCCTGCCGTAATGGGGCATGTACCACCTGTGCAGTGCGGGTGCGATCGGGGGAGGTTTACCAACCCGAAGCTATGGGCTTATCCCCCAAACTCCAACAACAGGGCTATGCCCTGCTCTGCGTCTCCTATCCCCGCTCCGACGCCCTCGTCGAAACCCAAGACGAGGACGAAGTGTACGAATTGCAATTCGGTCGCTACTTTGGCAAAGGCAAAGTTCGCAAAGGCTTACCCCTCGACGAAGACTAACTCCCCCACTTCACTTGCCCTGCCTGATCCCCCAACCCACCCACCCCCAATTTCACCCTTCATCCTTCCGCCCCCAGCCTTCCCCAATGCCCCAACTGCAAATTTTCCTCGATATTGCCACCGAAGCTGCCCTCGCCGGAGGAGCGGTGTTGATGTCCTTTTGGGGCAAGCTGGAAAACGTACAGGAGAAGGGGCGATCGGGCGATCTGGTGACTGAAGCCGACAAGGCAGCGGAAGCCGCAATCTTGGCGGTGATGCAGCGACACTTTCCTGACCACGGAATTTTGGCGGAGGAATCGGGCAGTGTTGGACACCAAGATAGCCCCTATCGCTGGGCGATCGACCCCCTAGATGGCACAACCAATTACGCCCATCAGTACCCTGTCTTTGCCGTGTCGATCGGTTTATTAATCGAGGGGGTTCCCGCCATTGGTGTTGTCTACGACCCCTATCACCAAGATTTGTATCGCGCTGCTCAAGGGCTGGGTGCAACCTGCAATCGGTTGCCCATCCACGTTTCCTCTGTGACGGAGCTGGGTAGAAGCCTTTTGGTGACTGGCTTTGCCTACGATCGACGCGACACTCCTGACAACAACTATGCCGAGTTTTGTCGGCTGACCCATCTCACCCAGGGAGTACGGCGGGGTGGTTCGGCAGCCATGGATTTGGCGCAGGTTGCCTGTGGACGGGTCGATGGCTACTGGGAACGGGGGTTATCGCCGTGGGACATTACAGCGGGAATTGTCTTGGTGCAGGAAGCGGGGGGAAAGGTGACAAACTATGCTGGGCAAGCAACCGATGTGTATTCAGGACGACTACTAGCCAGTAATGGATATCTGCACAGCGCTTTGAGCAATGTCTTGTCCCACACGTCTCCCTTGGCGGACGGAGCGGTAGACTTAAGTTGATCGCAGCGGTTTGATTTAACTTTCTAGCAGAATTCGGCATCATCCAATGCTTTATCCTGCTGTAGGCAAAGTAAACTAAAGAGAACTCCAGGTAGCGAAATTACAGAGGCGGATGGCTTTCAATATTGAGCAAGGGTTGTTTAGTCCAGAATTTACCGATCACCATGCCATTCTTGGGGTTCCTGTAAACGCTGACCCCAAGGAGATTCGCAAGCAATATCTTAAAATTGTCCGTCGGCTGCATCCCGATGGCTTTGATCAGGAAAATCAGGCGATCGCCAACGGGCTGAGGAGTTTTTGTCCAAGTTAGTCAACCCCGCCTACAAAAAGCTTTCTCAAGAAAGGGAGTACCAAGAACACTGTGTTGTGCTGAAGCTCAAGGGACAGCAAGCCCAACGGCAGCAGGAAACTGTAATGTTGAGCGGCGAAGCAGCACGAAAGCTGGCGGCAGCGGCAGATGCTGACGCTGCTTACAAAAATACTCTCAGGGAACTAGCCGAAAAACAGTACGAACATCTCAACCAGATTGTGGACATTACTGGGCAGATCAGCGAACTAAACCTGGTATACCTAATGCGCACGGCTGGTCGAGTTGAGGGCGATCGCCGTTCTCCCATTCTAGGAACAACTCCAACGGCAGCCAGCACAGCGCCTCGTCCTTCTCCCTTTGCCACACCACCCAAGCCCGCTCCCCCCACCACTGCCCAATTAGTCGAAGCCTATTTGCGACGAGCCTACGAGTTTGAAGCTAAACAAGACTATGCTAAAGCCGTATTGGAGCTACGGGAAGCCCTGCAAATCAGCCCTCGCAGTAGCGCCGCCCACAGTCGGTTGGGTATGGTCTATTTGAAAAATAAGCAACTGACGATGGCAAGAATTCACTTTGACAAAGCCTTGGAGATCGATCCCAAGGACATGGTGGCGCTGGAAGGGCGTAAGCGCGTCGTCCCGGCTGGCTCACCCCAACCTACCGAGGGTAAGGGGGGCAAATCCACATCCAAATCCACTGCCAAAGGCAGCAACCCCAAACAATCGGGGGGTGGATTGTTTGGTCTATTTGGTGGGAAGAAAAAATAATGGTGCATCAGTCTCCAGCGGGAACGCGAGATTTGTTGCCACTCGATGTGGCGCAAAAACGCTGGGTCGAGGAACGATTGCAGGACGTATTTCATCGCTGGGGGTATCAGCGCATCATCACCTCCACCTTGGAGCGCATGGATACCTTGATGGCGGGTGGGGCGATCGAAGCCTCCACGGTCATCCAACTGCAACAGGTCGATGATGAAGTCCTAGGACTGCGCCCAGAGCTAACCGCTTCGGTGGCACGGGCAGCCGTTACCCGCCTGGCAGCCGTTACCCATCCCCAACGGCTCTACTACAACGCTAATGTGTTTCGTCGTGCCAACCGAGGGGAACACAACCGTCAACTGGAGTTTTACCAAGCTGGAGTGGAGTTACTAGGGGCAGCCGGGGTCGCCGCGGATGCCGAAATTTTGCTGCTACTGGCGGATTGTCTCAATCAACTGGCTTTGGGTCAATGGCATCTGGTGCTGGGCGAAGCGGGGCTCACCCAATCGCTTTTATCTGTGTTTCCAGAGGGGCTACGACAACAGGTGCGCCGCTCGATCGCCCAGCTCGATCGATTGGCGATCGAAGCCCTACCCCTCTCCCATCAACTCAAGCAACACGCCCTCCTATTGCTCGATCTGCGGGGTCGTCCGGCGGATGTACTGCAACGGGTTTCCACTCTAGCCTTGACAGATGAACAACGGGCGATCGTCACTACCCTGAAATCGTTGATCGATTTGCTTAGCTCCTGTTATAGCAGTGTCGGTTCGATCGATGCCTCGCCCAATTTGATCCTCGACTTGAGCTTGATTCGCCCGTTTGACTACTACACTGGCATTGTGTTTGAAGTGGTCGGTGGCGAGGGTGGGCGACGAGTCCTAGGGCAGGGCGGACGATATGATCGACTCTTGGGGCTTTACCATCCCAAAGGCGACACCCGACCGGGTATCGGTTTTGTGCTCAACAGTGATGAATTGCATCAGGTCTTACTGACGACCGGGCAACTACCCGACCAAACCCCAACCAACCGTTGGCTAATCGTTCCCGCAACGGCAGATGATTATCGAGCCGCCTTTGCCTACGCCCAGAAGATTCGGGAGTCTACGAATCTGGTGCAAGTCGAAGTAGACTTGGGGGGACGCGATCGCTCAGAATCGGTTCAAACCTACGCCCAACAGCGAGGCATTAGCCAGATCGCCTGGATTAATTCAACGGGAACCCCAAGGATTGAATCCTTAGGAGCACGAATTTATTAATCTGTAATTTTCCTATAGGGGGGCATGGCAATGCTATACCCCTACGAGGATTCTGGTTTTGCAGATTATTCAATCCACGACCCCTAGGGTGCTGACGGAAAGGTGAGGGACGAAGATTTGTTATCAACCGCTAATCGCTAATTCACCCCGATCGCCATCCAATCGAGCTGCCACACCAACCGGAAGTGCAGCATTGACACCATCGTGTCCGAAGGGTAGGTCGGAGACGATCGGAATTCCCAGGTCCGACAGGCGATCGCGCAAGACCTCTTCCACCGTGAAGCTGGGAATGCTGGCTGGAGGTTGGCATTGGCTGAAGCGCCCTAGAGCAATGCCTTTGATCGACTGGAACGCGCCACTTAATCGCCACTGGGTCAGCATTCGATCGATCCGGTAGGGTGCTTCCGAGACATCCTCAAATGCCAGAATCCCCCCCTCAAGTGGGGGTTCGAATTGGCGTGTGCAACAGATGGGTGGCAACCGTGAGGTTGGCGGGGAG
>JAAUSV010000171.1 GCA_012032525.1 Leptolyngbyaceae cyanobacterium SL_7_1 | reverse complement strand
TTGGCAGCAAGAAGGCTCTACAAAGCAGGGGAATGGCGATGTGACTATGTTGGTGTTAGTACGCAATCTCCCTTGCCAACATTTTGATCATGGTGATTGCCTTCCTCTATCGTCCCGGCTTGTTTGTCTCGCGATCGACTTTTCTGCTGGGCTGGTTTTTTAGCGTTGTCTTTGTTTCGACTGGACGCTTTTTAACGGCAAGCGTGTTGGAAAAGGTTCGTCAGCATGGGGCAATTCAATACCCTGTCTTTGTGTTTTGTGATCCCCACGATGCTGATAAAGCCACAGCTCTACTCAGAAGCGAAAGCCACTATAAGGTGGTTGGCTGGTCAGACATTGCCTTCCTAGATAGTGACGATCGGGAGAAGATGATCGAGCGGGTTTGTTCGATGGATGTGTCGGAGGTTTGCGTATGCCCCCGCAAGACGATTCAAGACCCCATGTTCTTGTTTTGGAGTTTGCGCAATGCCGGAATTACGCTTCACTTTTTGCCGATCGCGCTTGAGCCATTGTTTCGTAGTGGGGAGTTCCCTGTTGTTGGCGGTGTCCCCTCCTTTAAGTTTGCTCCACCCCTAATTTCGGGGATCGATTTTTGGATCAAGCGGGCATTTGACTTTTGCTTTGCCTTGGCGTTTTTAATCGTGGCGCTGCCAATTTACATTCGATCGCAGTTCTGATCAAGCTTGACTCCCCCGGTCCAGTTTTTTATCGGCAAACCCGAGTGGGACTGCACAGCAACTCCTTCAAGGTTTGGAAGTTTCGTAGCATGGTTGTCAATGCGGCGGAGTTGCAGAAGAGGTTAGAGGCGATGAATGAGACCAAGGACGGCATCCTGTTCAAAATCAAGGACGACCCACGGGTAACGCGGGTGGGCAAGTTTATTCGTCGCTACAGTCTTGATGAGCTACCCCAGATTTTTAACGTTCTCCTAGGCGAGATGAGTTTGGTGGGACCGCGCCCTCTGCCTCTGCGGGATGTGGAGAAGTTTTCTAAGCGACATTTCATTCGCCAGGAAGTGTTGCCTGGCATTACTGGACTATGGCAGGTGTCTGGACGCTCCGATATTGATGACTTTGAGCATGTGCTCAATCTAGATGTTCATTACATCGAAAACTGGTCGCTCTGGTTGGATCTGAAAATCATTCTGCAAACCTTCCAGGTGGTATTGCGCAAGACGGGGGCTTATTAGGCGCATTGCCTACTGTTCTGAGTGGGCACTGGGATTGAGGATGACATGGTGCAGACGGTAGCGAAAATCAGTGGATAGATACCGATGTCGAATTGTCTCCCAGTCAGACATGGCTTGCTCTTGATTGACCGCCAGTTTACTGTGTAGGTCTGGTAAGTGGCTACCGTTGAGTTCGTCAGCGAGCAAAGTTGTCATTACCTGGGCATCGTGTAACTCACCCAAGCGACTCTGCAAATCCTTGATTTCGTTGACCCAATCTTGGAACGCTGCGCCGTAGAATGGAGTGAAAAACTCAGCTTGGTAGCGGGCATGTTTGCAGGCTTTGCGGAGATCGTGGAGGATTTCGCTGTTTTCTTTGGAGATGGCATCGAGGGAAATTAGCCACCCTGGATGGAGCAGTAGGGTGGACAGCAGTGGGGTGAGCAAGTCGGGCAGGGTGGAAACCAAAGACAGCTCAGCCAGTGGTTTGTAGGTAGGATTGGCTAACCAGGATTCGTAGGCAGCCTTGAGCTTTTGATAGCGAGGTTTGCCAAGGGTGGCAACAACAGTGCGGGATGTTTTGGTGCGGCGTTGTAACAAGGCGGCGATCGCTTTGTCGAGTTGGGTTTGTTCTGATTCGACTAGGCGGGGGCGATAGTCCGTTTGCAAACTAGCCAGTTGAACGTCTAGATCGCGTAACTCTCCTAAAACCCGCGCCACATCTCGTAACTCTGTTTCTCTGGCAACTTTTGGGAGCACCACGACGTCTTTGAAAACTTTAAGGGCTGTGCGCAATCGCCGCAGCCCAACTCGCATCTGGTGCAGCGGTTCGGGTTTCTTGTCTGCCAGCACCTTTTGTTCTTGTTTAATGGCAGCATGATATTGCTGTTCGATCACCTGTCGAGCATAATCCCCTAAGCTAATGGCAGCCGTATCACTCCGTTCGAGCGTTGATAAAACCTGATTCTTTTTCATTGACCTTAAAAAAATTTCAGAAAAGCAAACAGTGAACTCGCAGGTCTCGACTGCGAAAGAGTCAAGGAGCTGCGATTGCCGAACAAAATAGCCGAACAAAATATAGGTTTCTTATCTTAACGCATACTTAATGGTTTCAAAATCCCCTCTTAAGGGATGGATGAGGAGAGAAGATGGCACAACGCAACCCATTGATTGAATTGGCTGGGATGAGACTGGCTGGGATGAGACTGGCTGGCTTGGCACAACTGGGTTATCACCTTGGTGCGGTGCTGACGATCGCCCTGATCACGACCCCTTTGCATTCGCCCACCCAGGCAGCTCAAACCGCCCCCCAAGCTGAGCAGTTTTATACCCAAGGCACAATCCATCTCAACCAAGGTAACCCCAGCGCTGCCATTGCCGCCTTCGATCGAGCCATTGAGCTAGATCCGCAATTTGTTGATGCTTACTGCGATCGAGGATTAGCCCATGTGGCATTGGGGAATTATCAAGCGGCGATCGGGGAATTTCAGCAGGCGTTAGAGGTAGACCCGACCCACGCTGATGCCTACACTCGGTGGGGAGCAACCCTAGCGCTGATCGAAGATTTTGCAGGGGCGATCGAGAAATTTAATGAGACGTTAGCATTAGAACCCCGATCGCTCGATGCCTATTACAATCGCGGGTTGGCTTACTACAGCCTCGCCGACTATGCACAGTCGATCGATGATTTCAATCAGGCGATCGCGATCGCTCCATCCTTTGCCCAAGCCTACGGTCGTCGGGGCTTAGCGGTAAATGCTTTGGGGAATCGGGCGGCGGCACTGACCGATCTAGAGAATGCCGCCAGGTTGTTCCAGGTACAGGGCGACCAGTTGGGCTATCAGCAAACCCTAGACATTATTCGCCTGATTCAGCAACAGGAGTAGTGCGGCTCAAAATCCCCTATCCACGTCGCCGCCTAGGCAACCGCGATGGCATAATTGCTACGAAGAACCTGGTTAAAAATTGCCAGCCCAGACTCAGTTGTGGGATCGGTACAAATCTGGCTTAGTTGAGCCATGAGTTCTTCGAGCTTACGAGACTTTGCCATAGCTTCTCGACGTGCTAACGGATGCTTTAGAAAATAGTACAAAAATACTACTGCGTAAGTCCTGTGTAAGTCCTAACAGCGTTACTTAGGCTACGATTTATAGTCCCAACAAGCCTGAGAATACGATTCATACTAATTTCTCTGAGCAGTTGGGATTTAGCATTCAAGCGTAAGATTTTGGGTTTATTCCACCAGTCATAGTGCTCCCTCAGAGAATGGGTACTTCTCAAAACCATTTTGTAATCTTGCAATCAAGGATGCATTTAAATGAGCTTAGCTACAGAACCGGGAACAGTCGATCGCTCCCAAGCCTCCGAAGACTACCCCCTATCCGCTGTTCCCTTAGAATCGCGCAAACCCTTCTGGTCGTTAGCTCCCCTGCTGATGGGCTTTGCCCTCACCTCCACCACCCTCTTTGCCGGAGGAGTACTGGGAACCGCATTTAACTTTGGTACAATTCTTGGGCTGACTCTGGTGGGAAACACCCTGCTGGGGGCTTACTGTGCTGCCCTGGGCTACATTGCTTCTAAGAGTGGCTTGAGCACAGTGTTGATGGCACGCTTCAGCTTTGGCAACATCGGCTCTCGCTGGGTTGATTTTATTTTGGGCTTCACGCAGATTGGTTGGTATGCAGTGACCAATGCGTTTATCGCCGATGCGCTGTCAGAATTGATTGGACTACCCCAGGAATGGCGTTGGTTGGCGATCGTCTTCTTTACCTACGCCTTTTGTGTAACGGCATATATTGGCTACACCGCGATGGATTGGCTAAGCCGCCTAGCCGTGCCTGCGATGTTGGTATTGATTGCCATCAGTCTCGCCCTGGGATTCCGAGATGCTGGCGATCTATTTGCCTTAGAACCCACTCAGCAATTGGGAACGGGGGCAGCGCTTGCCATTATCATTGGCTCGTTTATCTCTGGAGGAACCCAAGCCACCAACTGGAGCCGCTTTGCCGATACAAGTAAAAATGCGGTCGGGAGTACCCTGCTGGCTTTTCTAGGGATCAACGCCCTGTTGGTATTTGCTGGAGCCTTTTGCACCTTGGTATATGGCAGTGAGAATTTGATTCAAGCGATGGCAACCCAGGGAATTTTGCTAGGTGGGGTGATTCTGCTGATTCTGAACGTGTGGACAACCCAGGACAACACGATCTATGCCTTCTCGATCGCTGGCACCAATTTCTTTCGTACCACCAAGCGTCATGCCTTTGTCTTGGGTGGAGCAACATTAGCGCTGGTGCTAGCACTGGGCGGTATTTACGAGTTGATGATTCCCTACCTCCTGTTCCTGGGGTCGGTGATTCCGCCGATCGGAGGCATCATCATGGCAGATTTTTGGTTGCGCCATCGGGGACAATTTCCCGATCTTGACACTCCCTTGCCTGCGTTTAACTGGGCAGGAGTAATTTCCTATGTGGTGGCGGCGATCGCCGCCTACTTCACCGGACAAGCGTCGATTGGTGTAGCTCCAATCAATGCCGTGATTATTGCGGCGGTGCTGTATGCGATTCTTTCAAAAGTGAATCCTATGCAAGGAAAAGCATAGGCATGAGGATGAGGGATGAGGTTAGAAGATGAATAGGCATTCTCACCCTTCATCCTTTCTGGCTGCTTTTTCAACCCGCTAAATTTCACTTTCGTCTGTAAAAAAATTTCTCTTAGTGACGCTATTGACTTGCTAAATAAAAGTTTCTAGATAAAGATTGGTTCAGAATATATTTTGACCACCGATCTGCTTCTGCTAACAGAAAAAAACAGTTATGAGAAATCGTTGGTGGGTTGCAATTTTACTCTCCTGTCTTTTACCCTTGTCGCCTCAACAAGCGGTTTCTCAGTCCGTTGAAGAACAGATTCAGTGTAGAACTCAGGCTGTCGCAGGTCGATCGTCAACTAATTCCGCATTTGCAGAAGCACGAGAGCTGATTCAACAGGGCATTGCGACGGCAGAATTGGGGGATACCCAAGACAATTTAGACTTGATTCAACAAGCGATTCAACTGTTCTTGCAAGCGGCTGAGTTACATCCCAATTTCAATGCTTATACCAACTTGGGGATCACTTTAGAGATTTTAGATGAGTTGGATGCAACCGATTTACGAGAACAAGTCACTGTTGCCTACGACTGTGCAATCCAGTTACATCCAGGTCTCAGTGTGTTTAGAAGAAATCCTCAAGAGGCTACAGCTACTCAATACATTCTGTTGGGTCGGATCTACAAGAGCCAAGGTCGATTAGATCAAGCTATTGAGGCGTACGATCGAGCGATCGCTCTCGACCCTGACCGTCTTAATCCTGAAAGTGCAATTGCCTACAACAGCCGAGGCGTGATTTTACACCAACTACAACGGTTTGAAGAAGCCATTGCATCCTATCGACAAGCGGTAACGATCGAGCCAACCGCCGTTCGCTATATCAATTTAGGCAATGCGTTGCGCTTGAATAAGCAACCGGAGGAGGCGATCGAGGCATACGAGCAAGCTCGCTTTCAACTGGAATCAGAAATTAACCGGATTGAAAATTTCTCAACCATCAGTCTCAGCGCCGATTCTCTCGATTCGCTTACTTCAGGACAAGGCTCCTATGAACCGTACCGAAATCGCGTTGACCTGTTGGCAAACGATTACAGCTCCTATGCTCCCTGTATATTGACCTGTTGATGCAGCTACATCAAGAAGCTCCTACAAAGGGGTTGGATGTACTGGCGTTGCAGATGAGTGAACGTGCCCGCGCTCGTGGATTACAAGAAATTTTGACTGAAGCAAACATCAACCGATTTCGTGGCATCGCTCCAGATTTAGTGAATCAAGAACGGAGTTTAAGACAACAACTTCGGAGGTTGCAGTCCCAATGGCATCAACTGGCAACTCAGCTTGATAGTACAGCGGATTTGAATTTAAGCGAGCAACGTAGGCAAACAATAGAAGCAGATATTACACAACTTGAGCGTGAATACGAAACCCTACGAGAGCAGTACAACACAGCACAAACAGCAATTCGTGCAAGTGACTCTGACTACAGTGACTTGATTCAACATGAACCGCTCACATTGTCAGCACTCCAAGAGAATGTTTTAGACGAAGAAACCGTCTTGTTGGAGTATTGGCTTGGCGAAAGAAATAGTTATTTATGGGTGGTCTCTACCACAGAAATTAAGACCTATATCCTACCTGGGAAGGCGAAGATTGAAGAAGCCGCCCAACAGTTCTACAACTCGCTTACAATTCCTAGCCAACGGATTAGACCAGTACGAGTCGCCCGATCGGGCTTGAGCTATCTGAACTAATTATGGGCTGTTATGAGCAGCAGGGGTGCGTAGCCGATCAAATTGCCGGAAAGCGATTGTTAATCGTAGCAGATGGGGTATTACAATACGTTCCTTTTAATGCTTTGCCTACCCCTCGATCGCAAATTGATGGGACTGCTTCTACCCCGATCGATCCCAGAAATATTCCAGAACCCTTGATTGCTAATCACGAAATCGTTAATGTTCCGTCGGCATCTACTTTAGAAATTATCCGACGAGAACTCACTAGTCGTGCCCCTGCACCAGAGGCGATTGCCGTAGTAGCTGATCCTACCCTGGATGATAAAAGTCAGGAGTTCTCAAGTTTGGATGGAACCAGTAGAGAAGTTGATCAAATCTTGGATATTGTCAATGATGAGGAATTAGGCTTCTTTGTGGCTGAGCAGTTTGAGGCGAATCGTGATTTGGTTTTGAGTGGTAAATTGAGTCAATACCGCATTCTTCACTTTGCAACGCATGGGGTGTGGACAACGAAACCCAGAGCGCTCAGGACTTGTCCTTGCTCAATTAACTCAAGAAGGGACAAGACGAGAGGAAAACGGGTTTCTCTACATGCCTGACATCTTTGACTTGTATCTACCTGCCGATTTAGTAGTGTTGAGTGGTTGCCGTACTGGCGTGCTAGGTAGAGTCGTGCGCGGAGAGGGGCTAGTAGGCTTCACTCAGGGGTTTATGTATGCTGGGGCTTCTCGTGTGATCGTTAGCCTATGGAGTGTTCATGATGAAGCTACTGCTGAATTGATGCGATTGTTTTACGAGAACCTACTGGATGAAGAGAATTCCCCCATAGAAGCACTGCGTGATGCTCAACTTGCCATGTGGGATGAAGGAAATGGACGCTGGAGCGCTCCCTATTACTGGGCTGGTTTTACGCTTCAAGGCGAGTGGCGGGGATTTTCTGAAGAATTAGATTTCCGGGAATAATTTTTGAGAATAGCTATAGCAATCCTATTTGATTTATGAACAGACAAGGGCTTAAGCCCCTTGTTCGCAGAGAATCAGTTTCACGAACGATTTAGGACTGCTATATAACCTGAGCTAATTTTGCACTTGGCAGCACGTTATAACTGGCTGTGAGACTATTTCATTCAATCCAACATTATTGAGTAGTTCTACCCATTCGGCTTGAATCTCTTGGTCGCCTAAATTGGCTTCGCGCAGAGCAATCATGGTGGAGAGCATTTCATGCCACAGTCTTTCTTCAGCGTAGAGCCTCACTTGTTGCCTCAGATCAACTTCTACTTTTTGTAAATTGCGTGCCAAGTCAGACTCCACTTCCACACGCCTTACCCACCCATCAACGGCAATATCTCCAGAGCGGTTATCCGAATTACAAATGATTGAAAATATCCAGTGATAGCGCTTGTCTACTTCCAAGCCTGGTTGAGCAGTTGGGATCTGGATCTTGACAATTCCAGAAGTCTCAGGAAGCGAAAATGTTTGGCTGTAAAAATCTTCCTCCTGGTCGTCAATCAAAACAAATTCCATCTGCGATCGAGTTGATTAGAGAACGGCACATAAAACCAAAATACAGGATGTTCAGCGATCGTTTTTGTAGCTTGTCTAGATAAATCTGCATCGCTAGAGGGAACTAGGGCTGTCAGCCGAATAGGAGACGGAGGACACTGATCGCGGGTTGCTCCACCTCTACGGCGATCGGAAGGTGCACCGGGATTATCATTACCGCCGCCCAATACCCAATCAGTGGCTCTCCGAATAATTCCAAAGATTTTGGTGTCAGTCTTATACCGATTGGTTTGAGTCTCTGGATAAGGGAGAGGTTCGGTAGTTGCTAGAACATTGGTAGGTGTGGCATTGAACCAAGTCAGAAGAAGGAGAAGCACGATCAAAGTGGGGGGGCATACCTTGATTAGATTCATGATTTAGATGGTGGAAGTTCAGATTTGGAACGGCTCTTTGGTTGGGTAAGGGTCAATATACTAACTACAGCGGGAGTTGTAAGCGCTAAAGCGAATGGAACAAATGGTAGCCAACCACCTAACCGATTAAACACGACAACACAACTGATAAAAAGGACTCCAACAAGAATGATTTGCACTCCAAGGAGTTGCCATCGCGAATGAAAAATCCAAACGGTGATACATCCAATCGTAAAACATCCCCAGATCCAAAGATCGGCTTGCCAATCTTCTAAAGCCCACAAAATCGGGCGCTTTCCCTCAGCTGCATCTAATAGTTGGCTAATCATTTGAGCTTGAATGATTATTCCTGGTGTTCTCTTTTCGTAATCATAGGGAGTTGCCCAGAGATCCCCTGCGTCAGGATCGGTTATGCCTATCAAGACAATTTTGTTCTCCAAATTTCCAATTAAACCGTCAGACTCTCCTGTCAAGAAGCGCCGTAAAGGAATTCGCGTTATAAAATTTTCTGGAGAACCATCACTAGTGCGGTAATTTAGCAGCAATTGATAGCCTCCTGCATCAATTCCTTCATACCCACTAGAGAAATTCTTGAGCCGATGGAGCGCAACCTCACCGTCATCAGAATTATTAAAAGAGTAAACCCCTTTATTGTTAGAGCTAATATCAATTTTTTCAGGTTTTAGATCAATATTCCTAATTTCCTTTAAGTAATGCAGGGCTATCTGAAAACTAAAGGCACGTTCTGCGATACAAGGTCTTTTATTAGTAGGCTGTTGATCAAAAACAAGATTACTGGGAGGCTCCATTTCAATCAATTGACGACGAATAATCTCGTTCCCGCCGTGATAATCTGACACAAAATCACTAAATCCCAAACGATGAGACTTATCTGCCACTTCAATTGGGGGGGGATCTCCTATATCTTTGTATTCAGGAGCAATCACCTTGCAAACTACAAACAGATTTTTTTCATCCTGAAGGAGATAGTCTTTAAAGACTTTATGCTTGGAGGAATCAACCTCTACATCCCGATAGACGTCTAATCCGATCGCTACAGGGTTTGACTTGCTAAGCTTTTGAAATAATTCTTCGTATGTTTCATCAGTTATAGTAGCTTTACTAAATCGGTCTTTGCCGTCCTCATTCTGTCGATCCAAAGCATCGATTTCAATTAAAAGAAACCGATCATCCTGTCCTTTATCAGGACGCGATCGCAGTAGAAAATCATACGCTGCCAACTCTAACGATTGCATCGCTCCAAATGAGCGAATTCCTAACATCAAGATTGTGATCCCCAAGCTTACCAATACTGTTTTGCCACGTGGACTACGCCAAAATCTTCTAAATCGCTTACTTGGCTGGGAGGGTTCTAAGTCATTTGGTGACTCGCGATGGGGGTGGCGGAACTGTCGAGCGATCGTGATCTAGCTTGGCTTTGATCTCTGTCTCCAA